>JAKSLL010000107.1 GCA_024401215.1 Bacteroidaceae bacterium | reverse complement strand
ACTTCTCCCTACCCGACTTCGCCGGACTGGGCAAGAACGCCAGCATAGGGTACGGAGTGGTGAAGAGAAAAGAAGTATAAGACAATACAGAACATTAACATATTTGCCTATGAAATATTTATATGGTGCAGCCGTACAGGGCATCCAACAATTCATATTCCAGACGAATAAACTGAAGGATATTGTAGAGGCCAGCGACCGTGTACAAAACATCTGCACGGAAAAATTCAAGAAAGTTCTCGGGCACGAACTGAATGACGACAATGCCGTTCTCAATGCTGCCGGTAATGTGAAATACATCTTTGACACAAAAGAGGAATGTGAACGTACAGTACGCCTTTTCCCAAAAACCGTGAAGGAATATGCCCCCGGCATTACCATCAGCCAGGCAGTGGTTCCCTGTCCGGAGGATGAAAAATATGCAGAGTACGCAGATGAGCTGGAGAGACGACTGAGGCAACAGCGTAACAAGCCAATGGGAAGCTTGACGACTGGACTGATGGCAGTCCTACGCGAAACGGGAACAAACCTGCCAAAGCTGGTGCTCCAAGATGAAGAAGGCAAGGAGGACACCCACGATATAAAGAGCGATTTGTGCAAAAATGCCTTTGGCGAAGGTACAGATATGCGCGATGTGGAATGGGAAATTGAAAAGATGACCGACAAAAACGACTGGATAGCCGTGATACACGCTGACGGCAACGGGCTTGGACAGGTTGTACAGAAGATAGGCAAAGACAGAAAGGCTTTCAAGGAGTTCTCCCGCAATCTGGATGCTGCGACAAAAGCTGCGGCACAACGTGCTTACAGAAATGTCTTCATGAAATTTGCAGATAAGGAATTGACACCAATCCGCCCCATTGTATTGGGTGGCGACGATCTAACCGTCATTTGCCGGGCTGACTTGGCACTGGAATATGTCACGGCCTTTATTGATGCATTTGAGAAAGAAGCAAAGGAAAAGACAAACCAACCACTTACAGCCTGTGCTGGTATCGCCTACATAAAGTCATCCTTCCCCTTTTACTATGGATACGGTCTGGCAGAGAGCCTTTGCGGTGAAGCAAAGAAAGATGCCAAGAAAGACATGAAGGAGGGGGAGTTTGCCCCTTCGTGCTTGATGTTTCACAAGGTGCAAGACAGCTTCACCGAAGACTATGCAAGCATTGTAGAGCGAGAGCTGACAGGTAAGAATGGATACACGATGAAACATGGTCCATACTACCTTCACGAGAATGAGGCAGCCAAGAAGGGGCGATGGACCATTGATGAATTGAAGGAAAAAGCCGAATTCTTTGAAAGAAACGGCAAGGATGGCAATGCCATGAAGACACACCTGCGCCGATGGCTGACAGACCTGCACCAGAACACGGGTATGGCACATCAAAAGGTATTACGCATGAAGAGTGTCTTCGACAAGGATGTGTTTAAGAAATACATTGATGACGTGACTGGCAGCAAGTGCACGCCAGTATACGACATTCTGGCTCTGCACACCATCTATACACAACAGACAAAAGAATAAAAATATGAACATCACATATAAAGTTACGATGCACAGTTATTGGCATTGCGGTAGTGGATTAGCTGCCGGTGCCGACGTAGATGCACTGGCCATCAAGGACAAAGACGGACTGCCTTACATCCCCGGCAAGACAATGAAAGGCCTTATACGCGAGGCCATGAACGAGATTATTGCCCTACGAGGAGGTGAAGAGCCTAAAGACTATGTCAAGCTGTTTGGATATCTGTCGAAGAATGGAAAGGAGAGGGATAAGAGTGAGTCGTTCTTCTCCAATGCCATGATGGAAGATAACGACACAACGAATCAAATAAAGAAACTCGGACTGCAACAGTACCTATATGAATCTGTAGCCAATACGGCCATTGATGAGAAAACGGGTACAGCAAAAGAACACAGCTTGCGCAAGATGGAAGTCGCCGTTCCGATTACACTCGAAGGACGAATCCTAAATGTACCAGAAAGCATGGAGTCGGTCGTTCTCGATGCAATGAGATTTATCAAAAATCTGGGCGCCAACCGCAATCGTGGACTGGGACGCTGCACCATAGAAGGAAGAAAGGAGGAAGAGGCATGAAGAGTATGAAATTCAAGGTTACACTGCTTTCTGACATTATCATAAACCAGAAAGCCGCATCAGAAGGTCCCAACCAGACGCTCGATTATATCCCTGGAAGTAACTTCATGGGAATTGCTGCCGCCAAGCTCTATAAAAAAGCTAATTCAGAGACGCTGTACATCTTCCACTCCGGCCATGTGCGTTTCGGTGATGCTCACCTAGCAGAAGACGGCATTCGTTCGCATAAAGTGCCTGCAGCCATGTTCTATCCCAAACTGAAGAAACCAAGCGAAGAGCTGTATATAAGCTATCAGACTGATGACAGGAGTGATGAAATCCGTACCAAGCAGATCAAACAATGCAGAGAAGGATTCTATCTCTTCAGTGAAAAAGAGGCAAAGCCAGTAACCATCGGCAAGGCGTTCGCCATCAAGTCGGCTCACGACATCAAAACGCGTACGTCAATGGATAAACAGATGT
This sequence comes from Bacteroidaceae bacterium, assembly GCA_024401215.1. Lineage (GTDB taxonomy): Bacteria > Bacteroidota > Bacteroidia > Bacteroidales > Bacteroidaceae > Minthosoma. The sequence goes on along the minus strand of JAKSLL010000107.1, from coordinate 8,732 downwards.
ATGGATATGAGTCGCTGACCAAGGGAAGTACGATGTATTTTGATGTAGAGGCCGATGACGAAACATATGCAAAGACGATCAAAGAAGCCTTGACAGGCGAGAAACGTGTAGGACGTTCGCGTACCGCACAATACGGGTTGGTCAAGATAGAAGACATTGATGAGTACAAAGAAGTTTGCTCTTGTTGCAAAACGGGCGAGGTTGTCATTTATGCTGATTCTCGCCTTGTATTCCTGGACGACAATGGTTGTTGTACATGCCAACCCACTTTGGAACAATTAGGATTGAAGTCGGGAAACATTGCATGGGAGAAGTCTCAAATTCGCACGTTCCAGTATGCTCCGTGGAATTTCACGCGCAAGGGTTTTGATGCTGATCGATATGGCATAGAAAAAGGAAGTGTCATTGTGGTTGAAAATGTGCAGGAATGCCCCAATACGACTACCTATGTAGGGAGTTTCAAGACCGAAGGCTTCGGCCGAATCATATACAATCCAGAATTCCTTGAAGCAAAGGAAAATGGTGAGGCTATCTGCAAGATACAAGAGAAAACTAACGACAGCGAGAAGAGTCAATGCGCAAATGTTACTCCTTGCGACACAGACCAGCCGTTGCTATACTATGTTAAGCAGCGTTGCTATGCAGAACGGATAAACGATAGGATTTACGGCCACGTTAATGAGTGGAGAAATAGCAACTGGGCTCGTTTCAAAAGCAAGACATTTGCCTCACAATGGGGATCCATCCGCAGCATAGCATCTCGCGGTGGCGATGTCAAGGCCGATGTAGACCGCTATTTGTCACATGGTGTGGCAGAACAGAAATGGAATGAGAGAGGACGCAAAAAGGCTCTCGACAGTTTTCTCAAAGAGTATACAGACAACGAAGAATGTAGACTGGCCATTATCAATTTGGCAGCAGAAATGGCAAAGTGTTGCAGAAAGGAGGATAAGAGATGAGCAAGACAGAAAGCAGCAAATATACTCATCGCGTCTTGGGACGTTTTGTCATAGAGGCGGTGACACCCTTAGCCGTGGGCTCAGGTGAAAAGGATATCATGACGGATGCACTTGTCGCAGTGGATGCAAATGGATTGCCATATATCCCGGGTACAACATTAGCAGGTGTGATGCGTTCTGCCATGAAGATAAATAAGGACGATGATGTTTGGGGCTATCAGAAGAAAGCTGGTGGTAAAGGTTCTGAAATCATCTTTACCGAGGCCAAGATCTTGAACTCCCAAGGTGAGGTAATAGATGGGATGCTGACTCTACATGAAAAGAAAGACCCATTACTTCTGGAGTATAAATCACTGCCTATTCGCCAACATGTGCGCATCGGGCACAAGGGGACCACAGAAGACGCGGGCAAGTTTGACGAGCAAGTAGTGTATGCTGGTACACGTTTCTGTTTTGAAGTGGAGATATTGAGCGACAAAGATGACAAGGACTATATGATAAAGATGCTTGCACACCTCCGTCGTCAATCGTTCCGTATAGGTGGAGGTACTCGCTCTGGCTTCGGCATGATTAGCTTAGTGAGTGCTAAGCTTGTTACGCTTGACTTATCCAAGCAATTGGAAGATTATTTAGAGAAATCATCTAATCTTATGGATAGCGCCGCATGGTGGGTGAATCGAGACGAAACTGACAAGCAAACCGATACAGCAGATACCACGCGCTATACATTGAAACTTAAAGCGCGAGACTTTATGCTTTTCGGCTCTGGTTTTGGTGATGAACGAGGTGATGCTGATATGACTACAGTTAAAGCATCGAAGATTGATTGGGCAACTGGAACAGGAGAACTAAAGAAGAATCTAGTGCTGATTCCTGCAACGTCTGTCAAGGGTGCCATACGCCACCGTATGATCTACCACATGAATCGCCTTGAAGGTAATTGGGCAACAGATTCAGCAAGCATTGAGAAATTCAAGGAGAACGAAACTGTCAATAGCCTTTTTGGACACATCAACGGAAAGGATACCACTCCAGGTCATGTTCACATCTCTGATGTAATTGAAGATGAAGTTCCTTCAAAATTGCTTAACCACGTCAGCATTGACCGCTTTACGGGTGGTGCTATTGACGGAGCCCTCTTCACCGAGCAGGTGGACGATGTGCGCGAAAGAGAATTCACCTTGCTGATTGACATCACAGATTATGAACTGAAGGGCAATGCAAAGAAGGCCTTTGAGTCCACACTCAATGACATTTGTACAGGCATGTTGCCTTTGGGTGGTGGCGTGAACCGTGGCAATGGTGTATTTACAGGATTCTATGAACCAAAAGAGTAAGACCATGAAGATAGATAAGATACCAGAAGCTGTATATGAAGGCTATTATTGGATGAGTGACAAGGACAAGCCGACAACACTGAACAGCAAGAGCTTCAGCGATCAATTAGATGCAAGCACCAATCCTTTCATCATTGAAGCACAGCTCTATGATGAGAAAACTCGCACATCCATTAGCGTGAGGTATGTGGATGGGGAATCCGATGGCAAGTACGTTGCCAATAGTTACCAGTTGCCAGAGGACATCAGTACTGATGAATATACAGAACAGGTGTACATAGCCCACCGATTGGAGGGTGTAAGTCGCCTACGTTTCTATCGTCATTGGGTGGCAGACCCAGATGGCTTGTGTGAAGGCATGGAAGTTCTCAAACCAAAAGAATTAATTTTTGCAGGATTCGCAGGAAAGGAGGATAAACAATGATAAAAGCACCATATAACTTCGTACCCTTGTCAGACAAGGTGTACTTTCCCGAGTGGGCAGATGCTGTTTCACAAGACGTTCCTTTTGAGGATGGTGAGGATGGCATTGTAGAGGTGAACATTAACAACATAAGTCCCCTTTTTACACGCAACGGACATGCTAGAAACATAGAAGAGCAATATAGCTCTCACGTATGCATGCAAGATGGAAGACGCAGATACTTCATTCCAGCCACAACTATAAAAGGATGTATTCGAAGTGTCATGGAGATTCTTAGTTTTGCCAAGATGGGACCATTCAATAACGACTCATTTGGCATGCCTCGTGCTTTTGACACTAAGCAAAGTGCAAACAAACCTTATCTTAATGCGATCAAACACACCATGTGTGGTTGGCTCAAACAAAAAGATGATGCGTATGTTATTATACCTTGCACGAAAGGCATACAAGAAATAAGTCATGATAAACTGACAGAACACTTCCCCGCTTTTAATAGAGGTGAAGATCACAACTCTGCTCAATGTAAGCAAGAGAGTATAAGTTGTAATGGCAGGCTATTTCCAGAGTTAGAGGTTATTGCTGACACCATAAAATACAAGGTTAGCGGTAATACAAAATGGGTACCAGAAGGCCGCTATTCTGTAGTTTGTACCGGCTACATGAATGGGAAAAACCATGAATACTTGTTTTCTTTAGAACAAGGTGACGAAATCATTGTTTCTGATGAAGTATTCAGAGCATTTGAATCGGTGCATCAGCGTACCGAATATTATGGTGGAAGAAATGGGGAAAATGGATTTCTAAAAAAGAGGTTGCATTCTGGCAAGGAGATTCCCGTCTTTTTCGTCGCAGAAGGCAAAGACATCAAAGCCATCGGTATCACAAAAATGCTGAGATATCCTTATACTTATAGCGTAAAGGATGCAGTGGCCAATAGTAGAATTGTGCCTATTGACGAGAACAAGCCAGATTTACCAGAAACCATCTTTGGATACACCAAGGGACACATGTCATTAAGAGGGCGTGTGCAGGTAGGACATGCATTTTGCAACTCAAATATAGACGATGAACATTTGCTGCGTATAAGCGGAGTGTTAGGTGGCCCATCCGCATCCTATTACCCACTCTATCTCCAGCCAGGAAATGGGAAATACAACAGCTATGCAGATAAGGGAGTTCAGATTGCGGGTCGTAAGCGCTATCGTATAACTTCTGGACATGAAACGTTGTCCTTACCCATAGGAAATGAGAACGAAAGGGTAATGACTCATTTCAATGCTATCCCTCAAGGACAAACATTCAGATGCAGAATTGCTTTGCATAATCTACGTAAGCTAGAAATAGGTGCATTACTTTCATCTTTAACAATGGGAAATACCCCCAACACCTACCATAATATCGGTATGGCAAAATCCTTTGGATTTGGAAAGATCAAGTGCGATGTTACTCTAAGTGGCCTACAATATAGTGTCGAAGAGTATATACGTGCTTTCGAGATGGAACTGATGGAACGTGGTTTTAATGTTACTAATAATTCATCCTTGAATACGCTGGTAGCAATTGCCTCCGAGCATAGTGCAGACGACATGCAGATGATGTCGTTGGATGAATATACAGAAAACAAAAAGAATTCTAATTTCAGCATGCTGAAAGAGAACTCATCAAAGTTCCATACATATAGCACATACGAGGATATAGAAAAAAAACGCGAGGCAGAAGCCGAAGTTCAAAAAGAGAGGATAGAAAAAGACAAAAAAATTGAAGAAGCAAGGCATGATGTAGAACTGGCAGAAAAACTTATGTCTCAGAAACTTTGGAAACAAGCTACTGGCATGTTGCGTTCTACAATCGACACTTTAGTTGCACTTGGCGAGGATGTTTCCAAAGAAGAACTTTTGCTTCACACTTGCCAACAAGAGAATGCAAAGTCAAGCAAGACTTCTCTCTCTTCTGCTCTTGAGGGAATTGGAAAAATTGGAACAATTGCTGGCAGAGTAAAAATCTGGTGCAAGGACAACCCCTTTGATGAGAAGGCATTGGTAGAACTGGTGGCAGCTATCATGTCTCTTCAGGAGAAAGAGAAAAAAGGATTAAAAGGCAAACGAAAAGACTTCGTGAAAGCTATCGGAGAAAACGGAGAGTCGTGGACAGACAAACTGTTTGCCGAATGTGGTATTTAAATAGCTGAAATTATAATGCCAGCAAAACGTCATCATTTACAAATAGCCTTGGTAGGCGCTTCACCCACGCCCGTCTACCAGGGCATATTGCACCTTAAACCCAACCAGGTGATACTGGTGTGTTCAGAAAGCACAAAGGAGGTTGCCGAGAATATACGTAGTCAGTTGCCCATGTATGAGGATAAAGATGTGCTACGCTTTGAGATGTCAGATAACGACCTCGAGAAGATGTACCTGACGGCAGAACTCATTGAACAATCGATACCTAAAGGCATCACCGTGAGCATGAACATCACGAGTGGCATGAAACTATGGTCGGTCATCTTCAACAATGTCTTTCGCCGTCGACGTAGGAGTTGCCACACCTTTTTTATCGGTCAGAACGGCACCTTCTTTGACTTGAAAGAAAAGATGACCAAAGGCCAGGTTGGATTTGACATGGATGCGCAGTTCAAGTTGTTGGGCCACACGTTGCATGAATACACCTCGCTATCGGACTATACGAGCGAGGACTTCGACGTCTTGAACCGCATACAAAGCTGGGGATTTAGCGAAAGATACCATTATCCTTTATTCAAACTTACCCAGGATTTTGCCGAGCAATATAAACAAGCTTTTGAAGATAACTCATACACAAATGACTTCTGTATTCGCGACAAGTATCATAACACCATGTCGTGGAAGGCGGCTACCCATACATTTGAAGTTGTCTTGATGAAAAACGCTCAGACATTCTCTTCGCCTCATGCCGAACACATCGTACTGAACACAGGCTGGTTTGAACTCTATACGGCACGACTTATAGGGAAGAAGTATGGAGCAGAGAACATCAGGCTCAATTGTATCTTCCGAAACACAAGAAAACTGCCTAAAAACGAGATTGACATCGTCATCAACACGGGACAAAAACTGATATTCATAGAATGTAAGACACAGGTTGCGAAGTCGATAGACGTGGACAAGTTCAACTCTGCAGTCCGCAATTATGGTGGATTAGGAAGCCGTCCGTTGTTTGTCACCAACTCTCCAATGGCTTCGGACGCTAAGGAAAAATGTCTGGATCATGGTATCACAACATTCCACTTCAACGACCCAAACAACCCTATGTCGCAAACAGAGAAGGTTGAGGCTCTGGCCAAGGTGATTGACGACTTAAACAAGACGTGGAACTACAAATAGTTATATGTGACACAAAAAAAAGAAACAACAATATGGGAAGAAAAGTGTTTATATCGTTTTTAGGCACAACTAACTATGTCAACATTCATTATAAATTTCAAGATGGGTGTGTTTGTCCCCCTACAAGATTCATCCAGGAGGCCTTAATCCGTCGGACGTGCGTGGATTGGACCTCTGATGATGCCATTTATATCTTCTGTACATCTGGGGAAGAGGGTTCTTACAGAAAAAACTGGTTGGATGAAGGCCACCCCGAATCACAAATCAAGGAAGAGATAGAACGCATAGGGCTACGATCCCGACTAAATAGTCTGGGGTTTGCAGTCTCGTGTGAAATGGTTGAGATAACAGACAATGTAGACAATCATTGGAGCATATTTGATAAAGTATATTCTGTTCTGAACGATGGTGATATAGTCTATTTTGATGTCACGCATGCCTTCCGTTCTATCCCGATGTTCTCGTCCATTCTGTTTAATTATGCAGAATACACTAAGCACACCAAACTTCAAGAGGTACATTATGGTGCTTTTGAAGTATTGGGATACGCAGCAAAGGTAAGAGCCCTTCCACTAGAAGACCGAATAGCACCTGTTATTGATCTATCAGATATGGTTCGGCTAAATGAGGTTGCCATTGCTGCGCACGACCTTGACGTTGCAGGAAAGATGTCTTCTTTCGCAGATTCATTGGAGAAGCTGTATAGGGAGACCAATGACCAAACTATAAACCAGTTGAAGCAAAAGCTCACAAAATTTGATGAGTATATTGCAACATGCAATATGCAAGAGATACAAAGCGGGAAATTGATAGGTGAAATACTAAATTCCATCAAACCTGTCAGAAAAAGAAAAAAACTACTAAGGGCTCAAGAAAGACTGATAGACAAGATGTTGGAGAAGGTAAACGTGTTTAGCTCCTCAGACACATTGGATAATATCGAAGCCGCCATAGAATGGACTCGTAAACACAATATGCTCCAACAGGCGTATACGATGGCAGAAGAACTTACCATCACAAAGGTAAAAGATATATTCATCAATAAGATGCAAGGAGTTATCCTCCCTCTTAGTGGTGAGGAGTCCGACGTGGCGATACGCAACTATGTCTCTGCACTTTTAGGAATGAAAGATATAGATGTAAAGAATGAAAAATTCAGTGGGAATGTAAAAATACACAAGGAGTTATCTCTTGAATTGCTCAACTCCTCACTTTTCAAGAAATTACGACCCAATTACATAAAACTCCAACAAAGGAGAAACGTAATCAATCATGGCAAAAAACATTCCTTCAACCTTAAGCAAGACTTCGAAGCAATCTATAAGGAAATTAAAAAAATCCTCTCTGACAAGAGAGCTCCATGTTTTATCAACCTCTCCAACCACCCTTCCGCTTTGTGGTCGGATAAACAGTTGGCCGCGGCTCTTGAATTTGGTGAAATCAAAGACATGATATTCCCTCAGATTGCTGATACCAGCACAGAGGAGGACATCTGCCTGTTAGTATCAGAATACGGCAACAAGATACAGGACATGACCAATGGTCAGTCAATAGATGTCGTAGTCCATGTAATGGGTGAGATGACATTCACTTATGCTCTTGTCAGGGAGTTAAAGCTAATGGGTTATACTTGTGTTGCCTCTACCTCAAAACGCATCGTAGAGATGCTTCCGGATGGCAGCAAGAATGTGAAGTTCGAGTTCTGCCGTTTCCGTCGCTACGAATAGTAATCCACATATACCATAGTATATTTATTATGAAAAAGAAAAAGATGAGCAATAGCATCCAGTACCGTTTGCCTATTTGGCGCACGATGCTATTGCGTGATGAGGGGGTAAACTATAAAGAGATGTTCGTTGCATGCAAGAAATATTTCGAAGATGCTGAAGATGCGATGGAGACTCTACGCCGTGATAAAAAAATCATTCTGAATCTGCTTGACAAGAACAACTGTGCAGAGATTATTGAAAAGAACAAACGCGACAAGCGCTTCTGGCTGTCTAACGACGTCGATCTGCTGCGCCTTCGCCAGGAAAAGTACTATGGATCGGAGCAGGTGGCATTGACAGGAATGCTGGAGCAAATGAAGGGCATATTGCCAGAGAGTGTTATAAAAGAAGTGACTCGAAGCATCCGCAAACTGAAACGTGAGCAGGAAGAAAAGCAAGAAAAGACTATCGTCGCTTACGAATACAATATTGGAGTCAATCAAGACATGAAGTTCTTCTACCCTATCTACAAGGCGATACGAGAACGTAAGGCATTGAAAGTGGTAAAGCATAAGCTTAATGACGAGACGTGTATAGAAGAGACAATTTTCTATCCCGAGTTCCTGCGTCAGTATAACACACTTTGGTATGCATTCGGTCGTGAGTGTGATGAACAAGGAAATACTATGGCCTCGCCTTGCAGTCGTATTTCACTACACCTAATAACGTCTGTTAAGGAGCTGCCTGTCAGAAAGTATCCATTCCGACCTTCTGGCGTGGATGATTATTTGGGCGAATACTTCTCTGAGATAATTGGAGTTGACAACATTGCCACAGCAGAGGTAATGGACATACGTTTAGCCGTTAAATCATCTATCATTGCCCGCCAGGAGAACAATCCAATTCATGAAAGCCTGACCTCCTTAAAAAATGAAACATGTCCC
>JAKSLL010000106.1 GCA_024401215.1 Bacteroidaceae bacterium | reverse complement strand
CAATTTGAGGTTGGAAAAGGCAGGTTATGTTAACTTGCTTGATTCGTACAATACAAAAAGAGTAGAACTGAGCTTAAAAAAGAAAGAGCCCGGCACAATACCGGGCTCACTATTAAAGGACGAGCACAAGCGACACTATTCACAGGGGCATTTTTACAGTCCTTCATATTCATGTGTTTGCAATCCTCAGAGACGTTTTTCTCCAGCTCAATGATAAACGTCATAGAGTCTTTTTGACTCGATTTCCATTGTCTTACGTAGTTGCTCTGGGGCGAGTACTTCTACCAAGTAGCCCATGGAAAGCAACTTCATGGTCAATTCAATGGTCGGAACAACGGTGAGCTCGAAGATGCTGTAGTCTCCGTGTGTCTCCAATTCCTTCTGCGTGTGATGTAGTTTTAGGTGCCGGATGTAGTCGCGCTGAATAGCTGCAATCTTTAGCAGGACTTTGCTTGGCTTTGCTGTTTCGTTGACGCGTACCCCAAAACAATATTTGAAGTATTCTTTGGCATCGAACCCTGGATCCATCTCGAACGACTTGTCCATAAGTCCCATCTCCGTAATACGATCGAGCGAAAAAGGAGTGCACCCAAAGTCATCATTGATGACCACGTACCACCGTTGCTGAAAAAACTTTAAGGCGTATGGAGCTCCCTCAACTTCGAAAGGTTCGTCGTCATTGAAGTCCTTGAAGACAAAACGGACCATACGGCTTGTCGTCATCGCATCTACAAGCATGCGCAGGAATTCATGCCCACGTGGCGGCTCTTCCATCAGTATGCGGTCTTTCAACACAAATCCTCGTTCAAGAGCCAACTGCTGTTCAAAATTCGTTAGCATCCATTTGGAAAGGCTACTCCTTTCACGTCCTACTATCTCGTAGCGGTATTTGTTCTTGCGATTACACTCGATGCTTATGCCCAATAAGTCATCGATGGCATGAATGTAGTTGTTGAACGTGCGACGCTCAATCTCCTCGCCACCGCTGATACCAACATCACGAACCCACCGTTTATTCAGCTCCATAAGCGACAGGGGACCTTCCTCCAGTTGCTTGACAATCCAAAGAATGGATCGAAGTCTGTGGTTCTCAAAGTTTTCGCTCATATTATGTTAGATGTTTTGCTTCTCCTCATATTATATAAGATAGGTATCTCAAAATAACCATTTGTGGTTTTCTTCTGCAAAGTTAATACATAACATAGGAAAATGCGATGCACATGTGGTAATATTTTAGGAAACAATCGCAACAAGGGCGTTTTTTACGACTACCTTCTTAACTCTGACATGCATCTTAGTTACTTTCGCTCGGAAATACTCAAATATATTTGACCTTCGGTCGAATTTTGGTTGCACCTCAGCATAAAAATTTATTTTTCTGCATTCGGTTTGCACAAAATTTGGTATTTCGCTCGCTTATTCGTAACTTTGCAATTGTCAATGCAGCCTGGCCTGTCCGTGATGCTCCGAGCGAGGGGTGGAGATAGGGTAGGGAGAGTATGACGAAATAGACTTATTAGAAAATAACAACGTTCTGTGTTATCGAATCACCTTGGAACCTAGGAAATTCTGAAACTGATTCAAACATAACATCATACAGAATACAAGAACGTCTGCGCAATAGCGTGGGCGGCTTATCTGTATGATGTGGGCAATTCCTAGGGCCTCAAGGTGGAGATAAGATTGCGTCCGCGCTTTCTTTATCTTCACACCGAGGCTCTTTGTTATTTGCTCACATTGCAATAGATAAGACAGCAACGCCCCAAACAGCTATTGCGTACCATGATTACAGGCGAAATCAAGAACAAGATTGACCAGATCTGGGACACCTTCTTTGTGGCAGGTGTAACCAATCCTATTACAGTACTTGAGCAGATGACGTATATCTTCTTCATGAAGATGCTGGACGACAAGCAACTTCAGGAGGAAGACAATGCGCGTGGATTTGAACAGGAAGAAGTACCGAACCCAACCTTCCTCGTTGGCCAGATGTGGAAGAATCCAGAGACTGGCGTAGAAGTACCCTACGAGCAGATGCGCTGGTCGGTGTTCCGTCATACAGGACCGGAAAACATGTTCAATATGGTACGTCAGAACGTTTTTGAGTTTATTAAGCACATCGGTACTGGCGAGGAGTCGGCTTATTCTCGTTATATGAAGAATGCCATTTTCCTCATTCCAAATGCCAGAACTTTGATAAAGGTTGTGGACGGGGTGGACAGCCTCGACATGAATAACCGCGATGCCATGGGAGATGTCTACGAGTACATCCTGGGCAAGATGGCTGCCAGTGGTACCAATGGACAGTTCCGCACGCCTCGCCACATCATCCGAATGATTGTTGAGTTGATGGAGCCTACGCCGAAGGACTACATCTGCGACCCTGCCATGGGTAGTGCGGGATTCCTCGTAGAGTCCGTTAAGTACATCAAGAAGAAGTACGAAATGTCGTTCTATGTTAGCGAAGACGTGCTGCACATGAAGACTTCTATGATCAATGGTTACGATACCGACCAGACCATGCTGCGTATCGGTGCCATGAACCTTATGCTTCATGATGTCACCGCTCCCGAACTCGCTTGGCGTGACTCCCTGTCCGAGCAGAACGAGGATCAGTCGTGCTACTCCCTCATCATGGCCAACCCACCCTTTGCCGGTAGCCTGGACAAGGGCAATATCAACAAGAAGATTCTTGCATACGCCAACACAACCAAGACGGAACTCCTCTTCCTGGCTCAGTTCGTCCGCTCATTGGAATTGGGCGGTCGTTGCGCAAGTATTGTTCCGGATGGTGTTCTCTTCGGTACTTCAAAAGCGCATGTTGCCATCCGCAAGGAGATTGTGGATAATCAACAGTTGAAGGCGGTCATCTCCATGCCCAGTGGCGTGTTCAAACCCTACGCCGGAGTATCAACTGCCGTGCTTATCTTCACTAAGACAAATTGCGGTGGTACTGATAAGGTTTGGTTCTATGACATGAAGGCGGATGGCTTCTCTCTTGATGACAAGCGCACTGCAATCAATGACAATGACATTCCCGACATCGTAAAGCGTTATCACGATATGGCAGGTGAGACGTCGCGTAGTCGCAAAGAGCAAAGTTTCCTTGTGCCTGTAGAAGAGATTCGCCAGAATGACTACGACCTCTCCATCAACAAGTATAAGGAGATTGAGCGCGTGAAGGTGGAGTATGAATCAGTGGAAAGCCTTCTCGATCAGCTTGACCACATTGAGGCAGAGTATGTTAAGGGATATGGTAGACTTGCTAAAATGTTGGAGCAATGAGAAAGGGGTGGGATTATAAGAAGTTGAATGAGGTCTGTGATAAAGGCTCTTCAAATGTCGTCATCAACAAACTTGTTGATAACAATGGAGATTATCCTTTGTTTGGCGCTTCCGGCCTTGTGAAGAATGTGGATTTTTTTCATCAAGATAAAGAATATATTGGTATAGTGAAAGATGGAGCTGGAGTTGGACGAGTGAATACATATCCAGCTTATTCTTCTTTGGTCGGAACTATGCAATACATCTTTCCAAAAGAACAGTGCCTGTTGAACTACGTCAAATACTTTCTTGTTAAACTTGATTTATCTCATTGTGTATCAGGAGCCACAATTCCTCATATCTACTTTAAAGATTATGGAAAAGAGTTGATCCCAGTTCCATCACTTGAAGAACAGCAATCCATCGTAGCAGAGTTGGACGAGATAAACAATCTGCTGAGTTTGAAGCGGAAGGAGTTGGAAACTTACGACAAACTTGCGCAATCCCTCTTCTACGAAATGTTCGGCGATCCTGTTGAGAACGAAAAGGGATGGGAAAAAAGGCATTTGCGAGAATTGTTTGAAGTAACATCGAGCAAGAGAATATTACAAGAAAATTGGGGAAATGGTGATGTTCCTTTTCTTAAGGTCTCTGAAATAGTTTCGTTAATACAAGGTGAGAATTTCGAGCCATCCACATTTATAAGCGAAGGATTATATTCAGATTTAGAGAGTATCAACCAAGTTCCGATGGAAGGTGATGTCCTAATTACAGCAAGAGGGACATTAGGATTATGCTACATCGTCCAAGAAGGTGATAGATTCTATTTTCAAGATGGTATGGTAACGTGGTTACGTAAAAATACAGGAAACATAAATACAACATTCCTTAAGTATTTATTCAAGAATGAACACTTTTTATCCGAGATCATGAAGCAAGCAAACAAATCGACCGTGGCATACTTGTCGATAAAACAAACTGGGCTATTAGATATAATCGTCCCACACACAAATGGCTGCGATGTTCAACAACTTTTCGCACAGCGCATCGAAGCCATCGAGCAGCAGAAGGCTCAAGGGATGGCTGCGATAGAGAAGTTGGAAACCTTGCTCGCCGCAAGGATGCAATACTGGTTTGAATAAAAACAAAAATATAGAAAGCGCTCTTTGGCTATCATCCTTAGAGCACCATCGCCTCGGCAAAGTCTGAACAAGTTCAACTCTGCACTCGGCTCAAGCGCTCTTTGACATATTGAAAACAAAAAAATATGGGAATGTTTGGCAGTTAGATAAATATAATATATCTTTGCAAAAAATAGAAGATAAGTCATGAATAATTCTGCAAAATATCAAGTTCGAGAAGACAAACAACAAATGGTGTCAGAACCTACCTTTGCATACACTTATAATAACAGACTAACAAAGGGACAATTTGCTTTTTCGATTGATAGAGGTGACATGGAAACTGCTATCACCGGTATGGAACTCAAAAATCGTTTACACGAAAGTCTTAAAAGCAGATTCTGATGGTTGCTTTTTCTCCGGATGTAGAAAAAGACATTCTTGGACTTGTCGATGTTTTGATTGACGAGGGATATATTTGTTCCTATCCCTTCGCGGTGAAATATGTTGATGATTTAATCGATTACATTGAATCAAACATAGATATTTGTGTCCGTAAAGAAGCTCCAAGTTTTTTTTATAAATATGGAAAAAACTTGAAGTATATGACATACAATAGTAGTTGTCATACTACGTGGTACATTTTATTTGAAGAACATGGAGATACTGCACTAGTCAAATATATAACAAACAACAAGTTTGAAGGACATTACTTCAATATTTGATTGTCAGGCCCACTTCTTTTTTTGTTTTCAGTATGTCTCTTTGCGTTTACAAATGATAATTAGTAAACTAAGAGATATGGCTAAAAATTTTGACTACATTTTGCAAGTTGCAGAGCACGTGCCAGGCTTCAAACGTCTGCACGAATACTGCGACATGGCGGAGTCGCTTCAAACGACTTTCCCTGAAGCATCAGCCAACAGTGCACGTAAGGCATTGGAGTGGCTTGTAAAGAATATGCTGAAGATGAAGGACGTACAAGTGGCAGAACGAGATACGCTCAACGAACTTCTTCATAAGCCTGAGACATACGCCTTCATCAACCATGACTATCGCCTTGATGACGATATACGATTGGTTCAGAAGATTGGTAACTCTGCCAGCCATGACGGAGCAGAACCCGTAAAACGAGTAAAGGCTTTCCGATGTCTGCGTGCCCTCTACAATGTAGTCGCCGGATTCATGTTCAGATGGAGGGCCATAAACAGCATAGCACCATTTGATGCTACTCTCATTCCTCAAGCCCTCGGTGGGCCTGTTCTCACAACCACACCAGCACCTCAGGTTGAGCCAGATGTTGTTGACAGCGTACCACGGGAGAATGTTGAGCATCCGCAGACACCAGAACTTCCACAGGAATCACTTGCCAGCGAGGCTATCACGCGCAAGTACCTCATTGATTATATGCTGATTGAAGCAGGTTGGGACATCCTTGAAGTGAAGGGTGACATCCATGGCGGTAAGGCCTGCATCGAGGTTGAGGTGGATGGTATGCCTAACCAGTCTGGCAAAGGGTATGCTGACTATGTGCTGTTCAGCCGTGGTGGCAAACCTCTGGCTGTTATTGAGGCAAAGGCAACGACTCATGAAGTGGGGGAGGGAAGAAGGCAGGCAATCCTGTATGCTGACCTGCTCGAACGCAAATATGGTGTTCGTCCTGTAATCTACTATACAAATGGCTTCAAGACTATGGTCATTGATGGCATGGGTTATATGGATAGACCAGTTTACTCATTCCACTCTATGGATGACCTCGAAAGGCTTATTCAGAAGCGTGGTCGTTCGGAGATTCGTGACCTTCGCATCAATGAAGCCATTACAAACCGTCCATATCAGCAGACAGCCATCAAGAGCATTGTTGAATGGCTGAACCAGAAGCATCGCAGAGGTTTGCTGGTACTGGCAACGGGTACAGGAAAGACACGTGTCAGCATCTCGCTCTGCGACATTCTAATGCGTAATGACTGGGTGAAGAACGTCCTGTTCCTTGCAGATCGTACTGCACTCGTCAATCAGGCACACAAGAACTACGAGGCATTGTTGCCTGACGTATCAATGGCAGTTCTCAGTGAAGAGAAGGAACCCGACATGCAGGCACGAATCATGTTCTCTACCTACCAGACGATGATCAACTACATCGACAAGGAGGAGAAGAAATTCAGTGTAGGTCGCTTTGACCTTGTCATCATAGACGAGGCACACCGTAGTGTATTCGGTCGTTATGGTGCTATCTTCAACTACTTCGATTCGTTGCTGATAGGTTTGACCGCAACTCCACGTGACGAGATTGACCGCAGCACATACGAATTGCTCCAGATGGATAATGGTGAACCGAACTTTAGCTACGATCTGGATGAGGCTGTTGCTGATAAGTATTTGGTGAAACCAGAGACTTTGCAATATCATTCAAAGATAATGGATAGCGGTATCAAGTGGGATGACTTGCCAAAGGATCAGCAAGATAAATTAGAAGAGGTGTGGACTTACGAGAAGGCACTTGCCGGTATGACTGATGATGAGGAGTATCATCGTGACATTGAGTCAAAGGAGATATTCAGTTACCTTATTAACAACGACACCATTGACAAGGTGCTTCAGGAACTCATGAACAAGGGGTTGAAGGTTCATAGTGGCGAGGAGATAGGCAAGTCTATCATCTTTGCCATGAACCACCTTCATGCAGAGCAGATAGTAAAGCGTTTCCGTGAACTATACCCAGAAAAAGGCGAAAAATACTGTCAACTGATAGACAACTACGTAAAGTATGCTAACGCTCTTATCCTTGATTTTGGAGAACCTGAGAAGATGCCACAGATTGCCGTATCGGTAGATATGCTTGATACCGGTGTTGACGTGCCATCCATCCTGAACCTGGTCTTCTTCAAGAGAGTGAAGTCAAAGATCAAATTCATGCAGATGATAGGTAGAGGTACTCGCTTGTGTCCAAATCTCTCCCCCTCGGGGGAGTCGGAGGGGGGCTCTAAGACTAAGTTCTACATCTTTGACTGGTGCAACAACTTTGAGTATTTCTCAGTCCATTCAGATGGCGCAGAACCTGTTGTCGTGAAGTCTTTGACTGAACGCTTGTTCTCATTGCGTCTTGACATTGCTCTTGCCCTACAATCGGCTGAACACCAGGAACGGGAAGAGGACAAGAAACTCCATGATGAGTTGAAGGAAATACTCCATGCTCAGGTGGATAGCCTAAGTATGGCACGAATTGATGTTAGGGAAAAGATAGAGAGCATTGAGCCTTACCGCAATAAGGAGGCTTGGGTATGCTTGTCAGAGGTTGATGTGGCAAAGTTGAAGAACATTGCTTCTCTCCTTCCGCGCCCTAACGAGAATGAGGCTGCCAAGAAGTTCGACGTTCTGATGCTTCACCTGCAACTGGAGAAGGTTGACAGTACCGTCAATGCAGACAAGGCAAAAGTAAGCGTGATGACGCTTGCCAAGTTGCTGGAAGAGAAGGCATCCATTCCTTTGGTAAGGGATCGCTTAGATACTATTCGTGAGGTTCAGACTGTTGAGTTCTGGGAAGCGTCAACTATTGATCGTCTCGAAAGAGTGCGCAAGGAACTTCGTGACCTCATTCAGTTGCTTGAAGGTAATCGCAATGACAGGAAGTTTATCATCGATATTGAAGATACGACCTCGTCAGATGCTGATGCAGCCCGTGTGCAACTGCGTGCTACGTACAAGCAACGTGTCATTGAATACCTTGCCAATAACACGGGTAATCCAACGCTAACAAAGATTCAGAATCTTGAGCAGTTGACCACAAACGACATCAACGAACTTCAGCGAGTATTCTGGGAGGAACTCGGTACACGTGAAGAGTTTGAACAAATAACTGTTGGTAAGCGTTATAGAAATAATGTGGCTGCCTTCATTCGTGTGATTATGGGCATTGACCGCCAGAAGGCATTGGAGAAATATGCCGACTTCATCAAGGGCGAAGAACTGAACAGTGACCAAGAGCAGTACCTGAAGAACATCCTGGACTACATCAGTGTGAATGGCGACATCCAGCTGGGTGACTTCATGGAATATCCCTTGAAGCACTACCCGTGGCGCAACATCTTCGGCAACCAGTTCGTCGGCCTGAAGGATTTCGTAAAAGAAGTGCATCAGGTCATATCAATTGCGTAAGCATGGGAAGCAGAAATTCCCAGTGGAAGTATTAACTTTGCAAAAGTAAGCTGGTAACGCCCAAGATGCGGCATACTTTTACAACCTCAAAAGCAAACTATAACATGAAACAGATTGAAGTACTTTACAATGTACAGAGAGATGATGAGATAATCATCGAAAGGGAAGCCGTTGTGAAACTGACGGATAAAAATATTAAGGAGATTGCAGAATACATCCGTTGTGACCAAGAACATCAGACGGGTGAGTTGGTGGATATTCCCTGCCATATTTTCGACAGAATTCAGAGCCAGATACAAGAGGATGCCATCAAGAACAGCAAAGAATGTGGTGGTCTATATAACGATGATGTCTTCCAAGTGGAAAGACTCTTGCCACCAACGTTGCTTGAACTCCTGCCAGACGATGTCCTTGACCTGCTTCCCGAAGAGATGTTTGGAGAAGATAATCTGGCGAATGATACCGAGGACGAATTGGAAATACCAGCTCCCTGCAAAACCAATACCTTGTATATGACCATCAAGCAGGTCTATTTTGATCAGATTATTGCTGGTACAAAAACAGAAGAGTACAGGGAAATAAAGCCTACGACATACAAGAAGTATCTGGAGGTGGGAGAGGATGGTGCAGCCTTGATGGACGGAACTTTGCTGCCTGTATCTGCTATGGATATGTATGAGCCCTCCATGGAACTGAATATCTACAACGACGGTGTCTGTGCCCTGATACCCAAGAATGACCTTTGGTACCTGGATCTGGCCGTAGGTTATAATAAGGTACGCGACACGGCTAAGGTGGAGGTTCTGGACATTAGCTTTGAGCCCGGGAAAAGTGAAGATGGAAAGCCTTACCTCTTTAATCTGGATGGTAGGGGCGAATTCGTTCCTTCTCCCAACGGCAAGTATTGCTTCTGGATAGCTGTACTGCATCTGGGTAAAGTGGTAGAAAAGAACATCGTATCAAAGAAATAACACTCTTTCAATGCAAGTTCCTTGAACTTGGGAAACGAAATTTCTCATCATTGACACTACCTTTGCTGAAGAAACTTAAAGTCGAACGAGCATGAAGACTGTAATTGAAATAGTGGAGTAGATCTATGGATTACGATAATTACAAATAGAAATAATATGATAGAGATTAATTTGCGAGCAAGCACAGCTTTGAAGGGCTTTTTGGAGATAGAGATGTGCCTAACTTTTGATGAAAACATTGAGGTTCGCTACAGGCGGAACGGCATGATCATGCTTGACTCTGCTGAAGACTGGAAATCTGTAAGGGTGCCTAAGAGGTATAAGGATGTCATCACGAGAGAGCATGCCCACGAACTCCTTACTCTGGAAGAGTTAAATTATACTGGCAATCTTGCACAACTTGGTGGATACTCGTTTACATTGGTGGTCAAAGATGAAAGCGCAGAACGTATATTTGAGGCGAATGAATTGGATATGGAGATGAACGAACTAACTTTCGCACTCTCCGAATGGGCGATGAAATTAGCAGAAAAGGCAAAGCCTTTATTTTGATCATAAGAAGCAGAATTACTAAGTGGATCACAGGGACAGGTCTGTGATCTTATACTCACAGTTTGAGCTAACTTTGCATCGCATTTCAATACAGAATAAATGGGACGTTACATCAACTTTTTGATTAAGAACGATTTCCGTGAACTTTCAGACTTTGGCAAAGCAAAGGAGTTCGCAACCAAGGTCTTCAACCAAATGAAACCAGAGTTGGAAAAGATGCCTTATGTCGGGGACTATGCTCATCTCGAAGCTGATGAGGAATGGGCAGATTTCATAAGTCTCTATTTTGGAGAAGAGGCGCCATGGTCATTCTGGATGACTCTTCATAATGGGTATTGGGATGTTGAGACTTGTGTTGATGATTTTATGATAAACTATCATATTGGTGGTATTGCGTCAGAGGTGTACATTGTACCTCTTCTGTGTAAACTGATATGCAAGGCATTAGGACAACCAGAGGCATGGATATGTTTTGAGGATCGACTGAATAATTCTGCCGATGCGCCCTCAGGACTGAACGAGTGGTTAGAGTACGCAGAAAAGGTGGGAATCAAGGATGTTACCTTTGAAGATTTCCATGATGCTAGAATTAGGCAGGAGAAAGAAGAACAGCACCTGATATGGTATGATAAGGATGAAAAGAACGGACATCTTTTGACTGGAACATCGCATCCTATCCTTCATTTCTCGATGAAAGGATTTGAGAATATGGAGATTGTTCAAAAAGACGAGTCCTTGTATTAATAATTTAAGTTTCGGAAGTTATTGGCACTATAAATTAAGGCACAAAAAAGGCATAGGATTCCTTGCGTATGTCGCAGGAAATAAGTATCTTTAAGGTACCAAACAAAAAGACTCATAAACCCTATGCCAGTGCACAAGACAAACTCGAGATTGGTCGATTCGAACTGCCCGTATCGTTCTTCTGAAAGTCCCGCAGCGTGATTTCAAAAATACCGCTGCGGAAATTAAAAAATACCGCAGCGGAAAGTAACCGGCTGCCCTAGGGCGGGCGGTCGGCTGGCGCAGCGGGAATAAATTGAAGGCGCAGCGGGGCCTTTTCAGTCGCGCTGCGCAAGTTCTGCGATGTCGTGTGGGGTACTTCTGCTCTCCCTCTTGTAATTTTATGTTTTTTACCTTCACATCCTACACACTTGCTGTAACCTGTTGTGCATGAGACTGATGAGGTATGAAGGCAAGTGTGAAGGTAGCGTGAAGGATGTGAAGGTAAGGGTGGGCGACCAGACGCCGAAAATAGGGTCGTTCATGCGCTATAAGGTGCAGAAACAAAGCGAGATGAGGCGCGTGTGATGGATGTGAAGGCAACTG
>JAKSLL010000105.1 GCA_024401215.1 Bacteroidaceae bacterium | reverse complement strand
CAGAGAAGCATCTGACCAACAAATGGCTCGCAGATAAATTAGGCAAAGACCAAGGTACCGTTTCTAAGTGGTGTACCAATAACATGCCATACCTTCCTGTGGCTCATCCATGAAGATGATAGGATGCGTTTGGGCAATGGCATCGAGGTATGGCATGTGGATAATGCACCCTTCTGCAGATGTTGATTTATGTGTTTTACCCACAAATCCCCTTTTAGAAGCAGCCAAGAAAAATGGCAAGCATTTGTTTTATAGACATTTTGACAATACTATAATCCCTAATGAGATTCAAAAAGAATCACTTGACGCTGTTGAAGAAATAAACATGGTTGGCTATCCTAATGGCCTGTGGTATAGTATAAATAATATGCCAATTATCAGAAAAGGAATAACCGCCACCAATTACAATATTGATTATAATGGCAAAAAAGAATTTCTGATAGATGCTGCATGTTTCCCGGGATCAAGTGGGTCACCTGTCTTAATTTGCAATGTTGGTGGATATAGAGATAAGCAAGGAAACTTAAAATGGGGAAGTTCAAGAGTGTACTTATTAGGTATACTATATGCAGGTCCTCAGCTAACTGTTACTGGTGACATTCAGATTGTTACCATTCCTACTGCACAGCAAAGAGCAATGTCTGTATCACATATACCAAATAATTTAGGTTACATAATCAAATCTGAAAGAATTCTTGATTTTATACCAATATTCGAAAGACTAATAAACAAGTAAAGTTATATAATTCTGCATATGGCAAACGGACAATACGATTATAGTGACCTCACGGTTGAAAAGACATTCAAGGAGTTTTACATTGTTCCTGATTATCAGCGTGAATACGTTTGGGAAGCAGAAAAACATGTCATTCAGTTGTTGAACGACATGTATGACGCTTATTCTGCCAACAAGGATAAAGAGTATTTCATTGGCACAACCGTTGTGTTCAACAACAATGGACAGTTGGAATTGATTGACGGTCAGCAACGCACAACAACTCTATTCTTAATGCTGTGTGCTTTCCGTAACATATATAAGAAGTACAATCTCAGCACCTCCGTTATGGATAAGGCTATTTTTGATTCCAATCTAGATGACAATGGCGAGGAAGTTCAGAAGTATCGCTTGGAACTTCAGTATGCAGACAGCACTAACATACTTGAATCCATCGCTAACAATTTGACGAATATACAGACAACCTCAAATAGTTCCGTCCGTTTGGTTGAAGCATATAATTGTATAGAGCAATTTGTTAATGACAATATTAACAATGACGAGAATGAACTAAAGGCGTTGTTTATGTACTTCTTCCGCAAACTGAAATACATTCAAATCCTAACACCTGACATCAACGATGCATTAAAGATATTTGAAACTATCAATGACCGTGGTGCAGGATTGAACCCAATGGACTTACTGAAGAATCTGGTGTTTCGTCATGCTGGCAGACAGAATTTTGACCGTCTTAAAGAACGTTGGAAGTATCTGGTCAACATACTCGAACAGGCCAATGAGAAACCATTGCGTTTCTTGCGCTATTTCATTATGTCCAACTACCCACATCCTGATAACAATGGGGATAGCAAGAAGCCAGAAAACATTGTTCGAGAGGATCAAATCTACGACTGGCTTAACCACCATGCTCTGGAGTGTGGCTACGACAGCCATCCATTTGATTTCGTAGAGTTGTTGATTGATAATGCACGTTGTTATGTCAATTTCTCTTCCGCAAAGGATGCTCATGGTAATACGAACATCTACCTTGATAACATAGTGAAGCTTGCTGGTGCAGCTTTTAAGCAGCATCAGATTCTCTTGCTGACAGCACGAAAATTCCCAGTAGAGATGTTCAACTTACTATGCAAGAGCATAGAAACTTATCTATTCTATTTCTTGTTTACCAAAGAACAGGCAAAGATTTACGAAAAGCAGTTTGCTAAGTGGGATTTGATCCTTGCAAATGTTTCGGGCATTGATCAACTGAAGGATTTCATTGCCACAGAAATGCAACCAAAAATTGCAGAAAAAGAGCTGGAATATAAAACACGTTTCCTTTCATTCTGCGAGAATGATTTACAAAAATATCGTATCAAGTATATTTTAGCAAAGTTTACCCAGTACGTAGATCTTGCCAGAATGGGAAATCCAACGCTGTCGGTATTAGATAATTACATGCGTTCAAGCGTACAGATAGAACATATTCTACCCCAGAATCCTGATTCTCAACTCAGAGCACTATATGAAGATTATGACTCTTTGATGCACATGTTTGGAAATCTTACGTTAATAGAGGATTCCATGAATAGCGTTGTTGGCAATAAGCCTTTTGCCGATAAGGTTCAAGCGTACCCGATGTGTCCTTACTATCTAACAAGTTCAATTTCAAAGTTGGATGAAGTTGGCATAAATAGTGCCATCAATCGCATATCAAGCAAACTTCAAACGTTTGATCATTGGGATGAACAGACAATTGCACAACGCCAAGAGATGCTTTATAAGTTGTCGTTGGATATTTGGAACTTGAATGCATAAAAGATATTGAATCGAATGTAGTTGTATATGTGTATAAGTAATATAAAATATGAAGAAACAGACAAAACTGAGCATACAATGGTTCTACAATCTCCTTGAACGAGGAGAATGTGACATTATGGACTTCAAGGAACAACTGGAGGACAAGATGTCGTTCGGCAAGTCGCTTAAGAACTTTGCACCCAAGTATGATGAGACAGCAAGGGATGTTGTTGCATTCGCTAATCATAAAGGTGGTTTCTTGTTTATTGGTATTGTTGACGACAGTAAGGAAATCAATAAAGATTTTGTATATCAAGACAGTAAGGTATTTGAACTAATTCATCAGGTACAGGACAGAACAGAGCCTACGATAACCCTTGTTCCGCATAAGATCAATGTACAAGGCAAGGATTTGCTGGTATTGGAAATTCCTTTCTCAACCCAACTCCATCGTACAAGTCGTGGTGAATTCCTTATTCGTAGCAATGATGGTAATCGTCCGATAGAACCATACGAGATGGCAACCATTATGGCAGAAAAGGGGCTTATTGTCTATGATCAAAAGACTTGGCGTATTAATGGTGAGTGGCTGGATCTGAAGCGTTTGTCTAAACTTCAAGATATGATAGAGGCTAAGAATGCAGATAGCCCATATTTGGATAAGTCACAGGATGACCTGCTTGACTCACTTGGTATGACAAAGGATGAAGGAAACGAGGTATTACCGACAACAACTGGTTTGTTGTTCGTAGGCAACCAGAATGCTCTCAGGGAACTCCCGTACTATGAGGTGAAGTATATTCACTACTTTGAGGACGGCACATACAAGCCATACGAATACAAAGGCAATATTATTGAAGTTGCAACAGCCTGTTTTAATCAACTGAAAGCCGAGATCCGTCAGAAAGAATACATCTTCGGATTGTTCCGTGAGTATGTTGAAGACTATTCCGAGATCGTGATAAGAGAGTTGCTGGTCAACGCATTAGCCCATAGAGATCTAAGTCGTCAGCAGATTATTGAGATTAGAAAGTATGACGATGGCGGTTATCTTGAAATAGAAAGCCCTGGAACATTCCCTGAAGGTGTTACATCCGAGAATTTCTTGCGGAAGACAAATCCAAGGAATCCTAACGTAATGGATATACTCCGAGAGATTGGACTTGCAGAGAAGGCTGGTAGTGGATTTGACAAGATCTTTACTGATTTGCTGAAGAAAGGTAAATCGCTGGTCAAGCCGGAAGAAACAGAGACCTCTGTAATATTCAGAGTAAAAGCTGATGTAGTTACAGAAAAGCTGATAGAGTTGTCCTTACAATATGAGGACCAAACCGGCAAGGCAATAAAGCTGGATGACCTGCTTGTACTTTCAGAAATTATAAAGCACAAACAGGTTAAGTTCGCAGATTTGTCTTCTGCTCCCAATATTAGTCCTTATCGTTTACAGAGCATCTTAGACAAACTTCAGGAATTAGAATTCGTTGAAGCATCTGGCAAGACTTCTGGATTGTCATACATACTGCACATCAGTAAACGTAAGAATACAAGCGACAAGATAGACTATGTGACAAACAAGAAACAGGACAAAGCTCGTCAGAAGGAAGCCATACTTCGTTATCTTGACTCTGTAGATACAATTAATAATGCAGAAGCCCGTGAATTGCTAAAACTTACAGAAAAAGATCGCTCAAAAGTATCGCGCCTGTTTGCAGAACTGGTTGAAGAACAAGAGATTTTGCAAACGGGAGATAGTAAACCTAACAACGTCAAATACAGGAGGTTAAAGAAAGTATAGCATAAATTTTCGTTTGCAGATTTGCTTGCAGAAAACACTTTTTGCAAACAGAAATACAAACGAAATTCAAGCTCTGGTAGGTGCTTTTAATCAACAGGGTGGTCAGAAAGAAGATGGGAATACTATTGACCCAACAACTGCCAGCAGATATATGAAGTACATTCCATCTTGGGCATAAAGAATTTAATTTGCCGGTAATTTGCTGAGAACGGATCACCTTATGCGCAAAAGTGTGTAATATATTGATTTTCAGCAGCAGAGCTAAAACGATTTAATTTGCTGGTAATTTGCTGAGATAGATAAGAATTTGAAACATGGCAACAAAATACGGAAAGACTTGGTGGGGTGAGCAATGGCTTGGCGCACTAAAAAACATTGATTACAGCAACCGATTGCCTCGTGGCGCTTCGTATGCTCGTAATGGTATGGTGCAGGAGATAAACTTCTCGGGCAACATCATTAGTGCGAAAGTGAAGGGAAGTCGCCGCACTCCCTATCGTGAGACTATCAAACTGCCCGAGTTCTCGCCGAAGGATATTGACAAACTTATCAATCTGATACAGGAACAACCCGTCGTGCTGAGCAAACTCTTCAACCGCCAGTTGGATGAATCGTTGGCAAAGATGGCAGAAGAGGCTGGTATGCCGTTGTTCCCTAAGCAATGGAAGGACCTGAAGATGAACTGCTCATGTCCTGACTGGGCTGTGCCTTGCAAGCATCTGGCTGCCGTGATATACAAAACGAGCATGGAGATTGACAATAATCCGTTCCTCGTGTTCTCGTTGCATGGCGTTGACCTGATGGCAGAACTGGAGAAGCGTGGCATAACGGCAGCCGACTCCACAGAGATGATGGAGGTGGAGAACACGAGTGCGGTGTATGCCACTTTGGAACAGATGCAACTAAGTGAAGTGTCCGAACAGATGCCCGACTACACATTGCTCTCTGACCTTACTTTGCCGTTGTCTAACCTTCTGCCATCGTCACCTGCATTCTGCCATAATGGAGATTTCCAAATGGCATATCAGAAGGAACTGCTGTACATAAGTAAGGTGGCAACAAAGGTGTTGCAGGATAAGCAGAAACTGTTTGAAGGTGCCAGCAAGTTTTTGGGCAAACGTGACATTATTTCTGTTGATGATATTCGACTTCCTCTGCTTCAGCAACTACTCGACATCAACATTGACTTCCTGCGTGACTATGATGATTCTATCGTAGCTCTTCGCAGCGTGCTCATCTGTGCGCTTCAGTTGATAGCGCATGGTTGCATCGTTCCGCAGATTTACTACGACCTTGTGATGAACAAAGGACGTGGACGTGCCAAGGTTAAGGAGGAAAAGGAATACCACATTGTCTGGCAACCTGCCATGATAGACGAATCCACCCGAAGCATTGTTGGCAGATTGGGACAGAGCAAGGAACTTGTCAGCAAGATGATAACGTCACTCGTTCCTATGCTGTCGCATGAGAGCAAGGATGAGCTGTTCTTTGACTTGTTCTTCAAAGCAGAGTGTTCTCGCTTCAATGGTATCGGAGAGACGAACACCCCTGGAGGCATACGCTCATGGCTTGATCGTTACTTCATGCAGAACAAGCACCAGGTGACATTCCTGATTGACGAGACAGAAGAAGGCTTTGCCGTGGATGTGAAGGCAGATGATCATCCGCTGGCAGATGTGATGACAAAGACGACATACGCATCAAGCAAAATGGAGATACTGCGTCAGCTTGCCATCCTCTGCGACATAGTTGACGGACTTGATGCTTATATCAACGACAAGGGCAAGCGAAGCATTGAGTTCTCGATGCGAACTTTTCCTGCATTCCTGCTGCAAGTGATTCCTGCCATGCGTCTGCTTGGTGTGAACGTCATCATGCCAAAGGCTTTGCAGACACTTATCCGTCCGCAAATATCCGTAAAACTGAAATCAAAAGGAAAGGATTCAAATGGTTTCCTGTCAATGAGTGACCTGCTTGACTTCAACTGGCAAGTAGCTGTGGGCAATGTATTCTTGTCGCCCGAGGAGTTTGACAGATTGCTTGGTCATGCCAGCGGATTGCTCCGTTTCAAGGAACAGTATGTTTATATCGACGATGTCGGAATGGCGAAACTACAGAAAGTGCTGAATGCTCCACCAAAGATAAAGCCTGGCGAACTGTTGCAAGCGGCTCTTTGTGGTGAGTACAAGGGTGCACCAGTGGAACTGACCGATGAGGTGCGCGAACTAATTCACCAGTTTACCACACAGAGCGTCATACCACTTCCAGAAGGAATCAACGCGCAGTTGCGACCATATCAAGAACGAGGCTTCTCATGGATGTATCGCAATATGAAGATAGGCTTCGGTAGTATCATAGCAGATGACATGGGTCTTGGTAAGACACTACAGGTCATCACTCTTTTAGCAAAAATGAAAGAAGAGGGCGCAATGGACAAGAAGAAAGCCCTTGTGGTTGTGCCAACAGGTTTGCTGCACAACTGGCAGTCGGAGGTGAAACGCTTTGCCCCTCAACTGACCACTGGCGTATATCATGGTACGGCACGCGACCTGAAGGACGATGATTGCAAGAATGCTGACATCATCCTCTCGACATACGGTGTGGTGCGATCTGATGCCGACAAACTGAAGAAACAGAAATGGCAAGTACTTGTTATTGACGAAGCGCAGAACATCAAGAACAGCGATACCGCACAGAGCAAAGCAATACACAGCATCCCTGCCGATTGTCACATAGCCATGAGTGGTACACCAGTGGAAAATCGTTTATCGGAGTTCTGGAGTATCATTGACTTTACAAACAAGGGCTATCTTGGTTCGGCAAAGGACTTCTCTGAGTCATACGCGAAGCCGATACAGAAGTATGGCGATAGTCGTGTAGCAGAACGTTTCCGCAAGGTGACAGCTCCGTTCATGATGCGCCGACTGAAGACGGACAAGAGTATCATCAGCGACCTGCCTGACAAGATAGAACGTAACGAGTTGGCATTGCTTACTCCTGATCAGGCAGCTCTATACCAAGAGACCGTCAACAAGTGTATGGCTGTTATTGAAAGCATGGAGGGCGAGGATAACCAGACACTATTCAAACGTCAGGGACTTATCCTGCAGATGATGCTTGCCTTGAAGCAGATTTGCAATCACCCGACGCAGTATCTCAAAGACAACCGTATGGATGCAACCCTATCAGGAAAGACAGAAATGTTACTCGACATGCTTCGTAGTATCATTGATGCCGGCGAGAAGGTTCTTATCTTCACGCAGTTCCGCGAGATGGGCGATTTGCTCCAGCACTTCATCCGTACCACCCTTGACCAAGAACCGATGTTCTATCATGGCGGATGCTCATTGAAGCAGCGACAGGAGATGGTTGACCGTTTCCAAAACAACCGCAGCGACCGCATCTTCATTCTTTCATTGAAGGCTGCAGGTACTGGCCTCAACCTTACGGCAGCAACCCACGTCATACATTACGACCTCTGGTGGAATCCTGCGGTTGAAGCTCAGGCAACCGATCGTGCATATCGTATCGGTCAGCACAAGAACGTGCTGGTGCATCGTTTTATTACGCAAAACACCTTCGAGGAACGTATTGACGCTATGATACAAGAAAAGAAACATCTTGCTGACCTCACAGTATCTACAGGCGAGAATTGGATTGGCAAACTTTCGAACAAGGAACTGCACGAAATTTTTGGATGAGCAACGACAAGATCTCACTATGACTACTGCATTTCCTCTGCACCCAGAATGAGGGTGTATCAAAAGTCGAGACGACAGAAATCGTGCTAACATTTTGATACTTACCCAAATAAAATAAGCCGTTTTAGAGCTTTAGACAAGGGGGCTCAACCCCAAATCAGCTCTAAAACGGCAATTTTTCATTTGTTCAACAAAGTCAACTTACATTTTGATAGTATTATTTTTGTCTAATTGACTTTTTACGCACCCTCTTCCATGTTATTGCCAGAAAGAGTGTTATTTCTCTATCACAGCCACAGTCATAAAGATGTCCTCCTTTGGACGGTCACCAGGCTTGGTTGCTGTATTTTGAATTTTCTCAACAACATCAAGTCCCTCTATCACCTCTCCAAAAACTGTGTATTGTGTATCAAGATGCGGAGTGCCACCTACCGACTGATAGATTTCCTTCTGTTCAGGAGTAAGACCTTGCACACCCTGCTCCTTTGATATAGCATAAGTCTGCGCCTCAAGTTCTTGCTGAAGCTCCATGAGTCCCTCGCGGTCACGAGCACGACGAAGTTCCATAATCTTAGTTTTATTGTCAGCGACAAGCTTGTTGAAGATAGCTTGCTGAGCCATCATCTGCATCTGCTTGTCAAGCTGCCCCATCTGCCCTGCGTTGTAAGTCTTTCCCCAAACAATGTAGAACTGGCTGCCGCTGGAGCGACGCTCAGGATTCACCTCATCACCTTGACGCGCTGCAGCAAGTGCGCCACGCTTATGATAAAGCCCTGGAATGATTTCCGCTGGTATGGTATAGTCTGGTCCTCCTGTACCATAGCTGCCATTTGGAGTAGGATTCTTTGAATTTGGATCACCGCCTTGAATCATAAAATCCTTTATGACACGATGGAAGATTGTACCATTATAATAACCTTCCTCAGCAAGTTTAAGGAAATTGTCACGATGAAGAGGTGTCTCATCATAAAGCTTGACTACAATATCGCCAAGAGTAGTTGAAATTTTTACTGTTGCCATTGTTTATCTATTATAAAATTGTTCTAAGTAGGTAAGTAATCTATATTATTTTTATCTTTATCAAGAATCTTTAGCCTCGGCGTAACCAATTTAGAGATTACTTCTTTCTGTTTGCAGCAAACTGTTCTTATAAATTCAGAATTAAATCGTTACGTTTGGAATTAAGAGAATCTCTCCGGACGGCATTCTCCTATTCTCCTTATTCTTGACTAAAAAGCACAGTTTGCTAAAAATATGTTAAGGCATTGGAAGGATGCCTTCATATTGTACATTCCATGTTCCGTCATGAGGAAAGCCAGGAAGCGACCTGTCGCAACCATCCCATCCAGCACACATCAGAGCCACAGCAGAAAGCAGTCCGCCGTTGCCAGGCAGATAGCATCTAAGACGCGCATCTTGATAGTTATGTCCATTCACGAGATATGTATTTGTGCGCTTGTCCATAAGGAGTGCATCGAGGGCTTTTGCAGGTTCATTGCATCTCACAGCATTCATACAGGTGAGAGGGTAATCCCATCCCCACGTCTTTTCCCAATTCCAATTATCCAGCACCCATTTGAGAGTGCGCCCCATTGTTATGGTATCAAACTGGTCACTTAGTGGAAGCATGCCGTAAGCACCAAGTACAGCCATATGGTCACTTCGCATTGCAAGAGGCACTTCGGAGTCAGGAGCATTATAACTTGGAGCAGACTCAGCAGCAGCGTATATGCCATGCTTTGAACATAATGGTGAAAGTGAACCGAGCACGTCATCATACTCCTTGCTGCGCTTCAATCCCCTTCTCGTTCTCCAGTTTTGGGCAACATCAAGGGCGAAATGCCAATACGACAATTCGAAAGGAGGATTTATTGTTTCCGCAGCTTTTAGAGTCTCTTGAGCAGGTATGCAACCTTTAAGTATAAAACGATGTTTATCCGCATCATAGGTGGCAAAAGATGCCATGAAGTCTGCTGTAGCGTCTAACAAAGGTCCATATTCCTGAAGCAGCATTGCAGCTTTACTTTCATCGCCTCTCTTTATAGCGTCACGATATAGGAGTTCACAGAGGTATATGATATGCGGCTGCTGCCAAATGAGAAACGAGCCAACATTCGATGGGGCTTCCTCTGCTGACGGATCAGTCATCTTCATCCATCGCGCCCCTTGAAATCCTTGTCTTGACGCAATCTCAACAGCTTTAGGCAAAGCAGACTTATACCACGCAAGTGTGCGCTCAAGCATCTGCGAATGTCCCCACAGAGCAAAATGCGCCTGATGCCACCATATCATCTCCAAATGGAACTTGCCAAACCACGAATTGTAGGTGAGACCAGTCTCTTGTGGAGGTGTTGAACCTGCACATTGTATAGCAAGCAGATATTGAGAGAGGACAACTCTGCGTTCGAGTTCAAATGCACGAGGATCTGTACACATGCTGAAGTCAACAGCCCCTCCACTCTGCCAGTAAGACTGCCAGCAAGAAGATGCCAAAGCAGATATATTTGTGTATCGCTCGTCGAAACAAGCCACGCCGTCTGTTGGCACATAATCTATCTCTGCCGACCAATTTTCTTTAACAGGTGTGACAAGAATATATTTGTTATTCACACATTTCACCTCTGCACCATCAGCAGACACTGCAATGGTACATACCTTGCTAACAGTAGAAGAATCGCCGCCTATAGTCCAATTCACACCAACAGCAGACAACACTCCGACTATAGTATCAAAACAGACGTCCAAACGTGTTTCCTCATCACGACTCCAGTCGCAAGCATCATCACTATGCCTGCCTGTAGGATAAGGCAAACGCAAAGTAACGCTATGACGCTGCGGGTCGTTTATACTAAAAGCAAGTTTGCTGCGATTAGGGTGACACACCGTATGCACCTCCATTGGCTTACCTTTGCAATAGTAACGTGAATGTATCACACCATTCCATAAGTCAAGGGTCTGGTCTATGGATGAGATATCGGACACCTCCATATCTTCAAAGCCAATAGCACCAAGATGCAGACGGTGAGGGTTGCTACGTAAATAGTCGGAAGCCTCTTTTGCTCTGCCTTCCTTTGCTTGGCAGGAATACCACTCTTCTCCCCTTCTACCAAAATCGAAAGAACGGAGAGCATCAGAAGCGACAAAAGATTTAGTGTTGGGAAAGCTGTGCCATGCCCATTGAGCCATAGTGCCCAAAGGGATGCCATTGCTATATAAATTGTGAAATGTCTGAAGACCAGTAACATCACAGGTGAAAGCGAACTCTCCATTACCAACACTTAGTGCACCAAGAGTGTCTATATGTTCGAGATGCGGATTATGTCTTGTCACAAGCGCCTCACGATTAATCTTGGCAGACATGGATAAAGAATAATACAAAGCGAATATCAGAAGAAAGAGTATGCGTTTCATCAAAACTGGCATAATGTTCAACATTTATTAAGCAGGTAATCAAAATTATTTATAAGTTCATCCTCGTAGGTGTGTTCTTAA
>JAKSLL010000104.1 GCA_024401215.1 Bacteroidaceae bacterium | reverse complement strand
CAGGCTACAGACAACAACGACCTGCTTTATAATAACTTTGTAGAGTACCTCAATGGATATAGCGAGAATGTCAAAGACGTGCTTCGCAACTTCGATTACTACGCAAAGGCCAAGCGTCTTGCTGATAATGACCGTTTGCTCTCTGTGATTGAGAAGATTACAGACCCGCATATCAACCTCACTGACCGAGCAGTCAATGATCCTGACGGATTGCCATTGCCTCCGCTCAGCAACATTGCCATGGGAACTATCTTCGAGGAACTACTCCGTAAGTTCAACGAAGAGAATAATGAGGAGACGGGTGCACACTTCACCCCACGCGATGCTATTGCACTTCTTGCTCGCCTTGTATTTGAACCTGTCAAGGACAATCTCCCAAAGACAATTTCACTCTATGACCCAGCCGAGGGCTCTGGTGGTATGCTTACTGAAGGACGTGACTACCTAATGTCATTGGGTGTATCCTCCTCTGCCATTCAGTTGTCTGGCACTGAAATCAATCCTGAGACCTACGCTATCTGCAAGGCAGACCTCATTATCAAGGGAGTAGATCCATCTGGTATGCATCTAGGCAACACAATCACTGATGACAACTTCCGTGGCAAGACTTTTGGCTATTGCATAACGAACCCTCCTTATGGCAAGTCGTGGAAGACAGACAAGGCACGTATATATCATGATGGAGCCTTGATTGACCATCGTTTTGAATTGCCTCTCACCAACTTCAAGGGTGATACAGAAGTCGTTGATTCAACTCCACGTACAAGTGACGGTCAGTTGCTCTTCATCCTTGAAGAGGTCAACAAGATGAAGCCAGTTGAATATCAGCCACAGGGAAGTCGTGTGGCAAGTGTTCACAATGGATCATCACTATTTACAGGAGATGCTGGAAGTGGAGAAAGCAATATCCGTCGTTATCTCATTGAAAACGACTTGGTAGATGCCATCGTTCAGTTGCCTAATAATATTTTCTACAATACAGGTATCTCGACATACGTTTGGATTTTGACCAATAAGAAAGCCAATCATCGTCAAGGTAAGGTACAACTCATAGATGCCAGCCAAGCGTTTGAGAAACTTCGCAAGAACCAAGGCTCACGCAACTGCACCATCACTCCAGAACATGCCGAGATGATTGTACAGAGCTACATGGCATTCTCTAACCAAGAGGCTACAGATGGATGTCCGATAGTCAGCAAAATATTCAATAACGACGACTTCCGCTACTTCTCTGTAACCATTGAGCGACCACTTCGTCTTCGTGCTCAGTTCTCTGCTTTGAAAGTAGATGAACTACTCTATGACAATAAGGATCTTGAATTTACCAAGTATCTCTACCAGACTTATGGCAATGCTGTATTCACAGGTCTGACAGATAAGATAACAGAGATTAAGGAGCACCTTGCCGAAGAGGAAATCAAGAAGACCGATAAACAGTTGGAAGGTCTTATTTCCGCAAAGAAATGGAAGGAACGCAAAGATTTGATGGAAGCGGCTCAGACACTCATGCATGTTGTAGGTACAGAGGTCTATATGGACTATAATATATTTGCGGATAAGGTTGCAGAAGTTGCCAAAAGCAAGAATCTGAAGATTTCGGCAGGACAACTTAAGACCATTTGCCGTGCCATGTCGGTGACAGATCCAGAGGCAAAGCCTGTTATCAAAAAGGAACTGAAACTTGGAGCAAAAGAATATGTTGAACTTACCGATGCTTTTGGTGTTAGTGAGAGTCGTTTGGCCGACTATGGCATCATAGCCAATGGTAAGAAATTCGTGCAGTATGAACCAGACACTGATTTGCGCGATGGCGAGAAGATTCCGGTTACTGAGGATATTTATGAGTACTTCCAGCGTGAGGTCCGTCCATACGTTGCCGATGCATGGATTGACTTGCCAAGCACCAAGATAGGTTGTGAGATTTCCTTCAATAAGTATTTCTACAAGCCAGCTCCATTGCGCTCACTCGCAGAAAATGAGGCAGACATTCTCGCCCTTGATGAACAGAGTCAGGGATTTATTAAGTCACTTTTTGAAAAGAAGTAATAGAGGCAAAGACAATGGCAAAAGAAATAATTATCACACACCATAACGTCAGCGACTTTGCAACCGCTCTCGATATGATTCGTAAGGCACAGCGAGATCTCTATTATGTGGCAAACACCACACTGATTGATCTCTACTGGAACTTGGGCAAACACATATCAGATCGTATTACCGAAGCAGGTTGGGGCAAAGGTACTGTCAATGAGTTGGCAAGATATATTGGAGAGAATGAACCCAATGTAAGTGGATTTTCCGCTTCCAATCTTTGGCGAATGCGTCAGTTTTATGAGACTTATTCTGCAAATGAAAAACTCGCACCACTGGTGCGAGAAATCGCTCCACAGGCGGAAAAGATATTTCGTGACACATACGTAATGGAGTTTATTACAGGCGAGGAAGCAAAGCCAGAGAATTCATTACGCAAGGCTATGCTGCACAATATGAACTATTGTTGCCAGACAAAAAGCTACTTCAGCAGCGAGTACGAGAAATTTATGAAGAAAGTCTCGATTTAATAGAGCGAGATACTGACGATGATAAAATTGACTAGCGTAATGGAGAGGTATAACGAATATAAAGATAGTGGCGTTCAGTGGCTGGGAGAGATTCCGAGCCATTGGGAAAATCTTTGACTAAATATAAAAACAATGGACGACGAGAATAAGATACTAATCTACACCGACAATAGCGGACTGACGCAGATAGATGTAAAGCTGGAGGACGAGACGCTTTGGCTTACGCAGGCGCAGATGTGCGAACTGTACCAAACGGGCAAATCAAACGTCAGTGAACATATAAAGCATATATTTGAGGAAGGAGAGCTGCAGGAGGAAGCAGTTGTTCGGAAATTCCGAACAACTGCTGCGGATGGCAAGTCGTATATGACAAATTTCTACAACCTCGACATGATCATTGCCCTTGGCTATCGCGTGCGTAGCATCATAGCCACACGATTTCGCCAGTGGGCCACCTTGCGACTAAAAGAATACATCCAAAAAGGCTTCACCATGGATGACGAACGCCTGAAGAAACTAGGAGGAGGCGGATATTGGAAGGAGCTGCTGGAACGCATCCGTGACATTCGTTCCTCAGAGAAAGTATTCTACCGTCAGGTGCTGGAGATATATGCCACGAGCATCGACTACGACCCAAGAGCCTCTGTTTCGCAAGAGTTCTTTAAGAAAGTACAGAACAAGATTCATTATGCAGTTCATGGGCATACTGCTGCAGAACTCATTGTGGAACGTGCCGATGCCGAAAAGGATTTCATGGGATTGCTTACCTTTAGAGGCAACCACCCAACGCTCGCGGAGGCACGTACAGCCAAGAACTATCTCGACGAGAAAGAACTGCACTCTATGGGGCAGTTGGTTTCTGGTTATCTTGACTTTGCAGAACGCCAGGCAGAGCGTGAGATGCCTATGACCATGAACGACTGGGCAAACTATCTGGACCGTATCCTCACAATGACAGGCGAACAATTGCTTCAGGATGCAGGAAAGGTTACGCACGAAGAAGCCATGGAGCACGCCACATCCGAATATAGGAAATACAAGCAGCGCACGATAAGCGATGTTGAGAAGGATTACTTGAATGCCATTAAAGGTATAGAGGACCTAGGAAAGAAAGGAGGCACAAAATGAATGAAGTTACAAAGGTCTGTCGTATGATACAAAGATATAACGAATATAAAGATAGCGGCGTACAGTGGCTTGGGGAGATACCGAGCCATTGGGGGCTGCGTCGCACCAAGTATGTATGGCAAGAAACTGACAACCGTTCGGAATTTGGTTCTGAACAACTGCTGTCTGTGTCACAATACGATGGTGTAAGAGAAGCGCAGTCTGACTCCAGAAGTGAATCTCTCAAAGGTTACAAGATAGTTAAGCAAGACGAACTTGTAATTAACATCATGCTTGCTTGGTTGGGAGGACTTGGAGTATCTAAACATGAAGGTATTGTTAGTCCTGCCTATTGTGTGTACAAATTGCAAGATGCCCAGAATCCACGCTTCCTGCATTATCTGTATCGTACACCTATATATCTGGCTGAGTTTGCGCGTCATTCTACAGGTATTGTACCTTCAAGATGGCGTATGTACACAGATGATTTCGGCGAGATATTAACATTATTGCCACCTATCGAAGAGCAGAACGCAATGGTTGCATATCTCGACACCGCTACAGCCAATATAGACGCCGCCATAGCCCAACAGCAGAAGATGATTGATTTGCTAAACGAACGCAAGCAGATCATCATCAATAATGCTGTGACTAAAGGTTTGAATCCTAATGTTAAGATGAAAGATAGTGGTGTGGATTGGATTGGGGAGATACCGGAACATTGGGAGGTCGCTCCTATAAAAAGATTTGTAGATGTTAGAGACGGAACGCACGACACTCCTTTCTACCTTGACCAAAACAATGGCGAAACTTATCCTTTAGTTACATCCAAGGATTTTGTCGATGATGGAATTTCTTTCACTGACGTCAAATGGATTTCAAAATCCGATTATATAGATATTGACAAACGTTCTCATGTAGAAAAGTATGATGTTCTGACTTCTATGATTGGAGGAAACATTGGCAAAAGTGTCATAAAAAAAGATAGTACTCCTATTGCTATTAAAAATGTAGCTTTATTTAGATGTAAGGGTGACGAATGTCTTGCCAGATTTATTCTATATTATATGCAAGGAGGTTTCATAAAGACTCAAGTAGATTTACTTTCAAGAGGTGGTGCACAAGCTTTCCTCGGATTAACAGATATGCGTAATCTTGTTTTTTTTGACATTCCAAGATCTGAAATGATTGAAATTGTAAATTATATAGAAAAGCATATATTAAAGCTAACAAATATAAGTAAAGCAGCCACCAACCAAATCTCTCTTCTTCAAGAGCGTAAGCAAATAATAATTAATGAAGTGGTAACAGGGAAAGTGAAAGTAACAAAATGAAAGAGATAGACTTTATTCTATATAACATGCCGGAAGAAGGCGGCAATGTGCAGGTAGTAGTCAAAGACGAAACCATCTGGTGTAGCCAGAAGGCGATGGCATTGCTATATGATTGTTCGACAGACAATATCGGACTTCATTTGAAAAATATCTTTAATTCTGGTGAATTGGAGAAAGATTCAGTTACCGAGAAAATCTCGGCAACTGCTTCTGATGGTAAAAATTATCTAACTCAATTCTATAACCTTGATGCTATAATTGCAGTAGGTTACAGAGTGAATTCGCTTCGCGCCACTCGTTTTCGTCAATGGGCTACCAAGGTTCTTAATGAGTATATCCGCAAAGGATTTGCCATGGACGATGAACGTTTGAAGCAAGGTAAAGCTGTTTTTGGAACTGACTATTTTAAAGAATTGCTTGAAAGAGTTCGTTCCATCCGAGCAAGCGAACGTCGTATATGGCAACAGATAACAGACATTTATGCAGAATGTTCAATAGACTATGATGCAAAATCAGACGTGACAAAGGAGTTTTTCATGATGGTACAAAACCGTTTCCATTATGCCATCACAGGTCAAACTGCTCCTGAAATAATTTATACCCATGCCGATCATGAAAAGGAAAACATGGGTCTTAAAACATGGAAAAACTCTCCGGACGGAAGAATCCTCAAATCGGACACCAAGATTGCCAAAAACTATCTTGACGAAAAAGAAATTCGTCAACTTGAAAGATTAGTCTCTGGTTATTTTGACTACATAGAAGATCTTATAGAGCGAGAAAACACCTTCAATATGCAACAATTTGCATCAAGCGTAAATGAATTTATCTCTTTCCGTAAATATCAGATTCTACCAGACAAAGGGAAAATCTCCAAAGCCATGGCCGATGATAAAGCCGCTGCTGAATATGATATTTTCAATAAAACCCAAAAGATAGACTCTGACTTCGATAAAGAGGTGAGAAAGATATTGGGAGAAGGCGATAGCAAATGAAGTAGTAACTGGTAAAGTAAAAGTTTAATTATGTACAACATAGCAGAAACCGACGAAAGAGCATTTGAGAAACACATCGAACTTGCTCTGGTAGGAACAACCCGCGAGGAACGTAAATGCAAGTGGGGTGTAATCAGTAAAGTATTAACAGGTAAAGTAAAGGTTGTTTTATGAAAGAGATAGATTTTATACTATATAACATGCCAGAGGAAGGCGGCAATGTGCAGGTGGTAGTCAAAGACGAAACCATCTGGTGAAAACAGAAAAATAGTTTGAAACGAGGCAAGGTGCAAAAAGCGCCGTATTTTTTTTACGATTAAAACATTTTTCGTATATTTGCGTTATCATAAATAAGGATATATAATGCTTATCAAATTCAAAGTCAATAGATTTCGTGGGTTTGCCGAAGAATTGTGCTGGGATCTTTCCAGTCCTAGCAACTACGAATACAATACCTTTGCTATCAAGAACGGCGTTATAAAGAATGGTATTGTATTTGGCCCTAATGGCAGTGGAAAGTCGAATCTGAGCAAGTCGGTCTTCGATATTATCTACCATCTGTCGCAGAAAGAAAGATTCGCTGATTTTTACCAGTCTTACATCTATGCCGGCAGTCCCAATGGTTTTGTTGACTTTGAATACACTTTCAAGTTTGGTACTTCAATTATTGTGTATGCCTACAGTAAAAATGCTGTTGGTGTTTTGATGGCTGAATCTCTAAATGTAGATGGTCGCCAGATATTCAGCAGAAGTCAGGACGAGTTACAGTATTTCGACACCCAGGAATTCCCGCTAAACCAAGACACCCTCAATACATTGGCGAACAATGCCAACAATATCTCAATTGTCAACTTTCTACTATTGTCTTACCCTTTAAACGTTAATCACTATCTCATAAAGCTTAGAGATTTTGTTAACGGTATGTTGTGGTTTGTGAATCTCGATATGCGTGGATACATGGGTTTGGAAATGGGATCTACTAATCTTCAGGAATATATTATACGAAATGGATTGCTGGATAGGTTTCAGACGTTTCTAAAAGACATAAGCGGACAGGTTTATCGGTTTGTCAAACCCAAGAAAGATGACACAACATTGTTCTGCTCGTTTGGCGATGTGAAGGCTCCATTCCTGAGCATAGCATCGACAGGAACAAGAGCACTGATGCTGATTTTCTTCTGGTTACAGAAATTGAACAACGCCACATTTGTATTTGTTGACGAGTTTGATGCTTTCTACCATTTTGACCTTTCTAAGAAAGTCTGCCAGGCATTGTTTTCCCTTGACTGCCAGGTGTTCACCACCTCACACAACACCTCGCTGATGAGCAACGACTTGCTACGCCCCGACTGCTATTTCATCTTGAATAATAATAAGATCAAGCCGTTCTACCAATGTACCGACAAGGAACTGAGGTTTGCCCATAATTTGGAGAAAATGTATAGGGGTGGTGCTTTAGGAGTATAAGTTATGATTCTATTTGTATTTGAAGGTAAAAAGCCAGAGATGGCATTGTTTGAAGCCATCGATAGTCTCTTGCTTCATATCGGCAATGAGAAGATTGTGACTACCTTCCAAACAAATTTCTATAAGCTGTACGACGAAATACAGAAAGATGAGGATGTCCTTACACTGAATCTGCTCAAGGAATGGCTATGGACAAAAGACGATCATTCTTTGGATGAATACAGCACCGACGACTTTACGGAAATCTACCTCTTCTTCGATTACGACATTCATGCCGCTACGTCTTTCCTGCACCTGACCACTGACGAGGCCAATATCGCAGTCAAAAAAATGCTACATATCTTTGATGACGAATACGAACACGGCAGATTGTTTGTCAGTTACCCCATGATAGAGTCGTATCTATATACCAAGAAGATGCCCGATAGCGATTTTGCGACCTACACTTATAGGATAGCAGATTTGGCCAATTTCAAGGATGCCACAAATGCATTCTCGGACTATACCCAGAACCAGTTCACCACGGCCCATGCCAAACAGGAGAATTGGAGAAAGGCAATATTGCAGAATGTTTACAAGGCAAATTATCTTTGCATAGGTCAATATTCTATGCCCGTAACGAAAGCCGACATCATTCAGGCAGATATCTTTGATTCCGAAGTCAATCATTATGTAGTGCCAAATGCTGAAGTTTCCATCCTTTGCGCACTGCCATTATTTGTCTACTATTATCTGAGACACGAACTATTTGAAGAACGCATATTGTCTCATAAAAAGTAATATATATCATGATTACAACCAGCACCAACGAGCAAGCATTTGAACAACTGATAGAGCTAGCCTTAGTGGGCACCACCCGTGAGGAACGTGGCGCAGGTGCTGACGTAGATAGTCAAACACCTGCAGCGAACCAATATTACTGGGGACAGTCAAAAGACATGGACAAGACATTGGCTCTTGATCTTCGTCGTTTGTGGTCATTCCTCAAGGCTACTCAGCAAAATGTTCTTGATGGTTATAGAGGTCGCAACTTGCAGGAATCGTTACCAAAGCAGCTTAGCAAGGCAATTGAAACACAAGGTGTGATTGATGTCATTCGCAAGGGCCTTGACGTGGATAATATCCATCTGACCTTGTTCTATCCAAAGCCAACGGCTGCTGATAGTGAGGAGAGTCACCGCTTGTACAACCTCAATCAGTTCTCTGTTACTCGTCAACAGACCTTCTCAAATATGCGCCCTGGCTTGGAGCTCGATATGGTTATATTCCTCAATGGTATTCCATTGTTTACCTTTGAGTTGAAGAACCCTTGGACGCACCAGACAGCTCGCGTGAACGGTCAGAAGCAATATAAGAGCACTGAGCGTGACCCTAAAGAGACGATCCTTCGCTTTGGTCGCTGCTTGGCACACTTTACACTTGACAAAGACGAGATTTACTTTACCACTCATCTGGATTTGGATAAGACCTATTTTATGCCATTCAACAAAGGTTTGGAGAATGGTGCTGGAGCAGGAAACCCAATCAATCCAAATGGATTCAAGACCTCATATTTATGGGAGGAAGTGCTACAGAAGGATGTTCTCTCTGACATCATCATGAACTATGTACTCTTTGACTATGGCGAGACCAAAACACAGAAAAAGGTTCCTCACATCATGAAGAATGCCCAGGTGCTTATCTTCCCTCGCTATCATCAATTGGACGTGGTAAACAAACTGACAGCAGATGTAAGCACACTTGGTGTCGGCAAAACATACCTAATTCAACATTCAGCAGGTTCTGGTAAGTCAAACTCAATCACTTGGTTGGCATACAAGCTCATCAAGGAGTGTCCTGCTACTATGGACGCTGTCCGTGCTAAGTCATTAGACACACCACTTTACAACTCAGTGATAATTGTAACCGACCGTCGATTGCTCGACAAGCAGATTACTGACAATATAAAGGCATTCGGACAATCGGATAAGATTGTGGCACATGCCGATTCTTCAGCAGATTTGAAGTCAGCCATCGAAAACAACAAGCGCATCATTATCACTACCATTCAGAAGTTCCCATTCATCTGCGACACCATCCGCGATGTGAGTGACCATAACTTTGCCATCCTGATTGACGAAGCACATTCAAGTCAGTCCGGTGTAGCAGCAGACAAAATGAATGCCGCTGTACAAAAAGCTATTAGTGAAGATGGGGAAGTGACGACCGATACCATACTCATGGATATGATGCTGAGCCGCAAAATGTCATCGAACTGCTCTTACTTCGCATTCACAGCCACACCAAAGAAAGAGACATTGGAGCGCTTCGGTGTACATAAAGAGGATGATTCGTTCCATCCATTCCACCTGTATAGCATGAAGCAAGCCATAGAAGAAGGCTTTATACTTGACGTGCTTACCAACTATACTACATATAAGAGTTATTATGAGTTGATAAAATCAACAGAGAAAGATCCTTTATATGATAGTGAACGCGCTCAGAAGTTGCTGAAAAAGGCTGTTGAGCGTGAACCGAAGACTATCAAAGCAAAGGCAGAGCAGATGC
Source organism: Bacteroidaceae bacterium (assembly GCA_024401215.1). Lineage (GTDB taxonomy): Bacteria > Bacteroidota > Bacteroidia > Bacteroidales > Bacteroidaceae > Minthosoma. The sequence goes on along the minus strand of JAKSLL010000104.1, from coordinate 1,543 downwards.
TTGCTCACTTTGATGCCAACCTCTTCCGTAACCATAAGCTGATGGGCAAAGCCAAGGCAATGGTTGTTACCAAAGATATTGAGTGTGCTATCCGTTATTATGGAGCATTGCAGGAAATAAAGAAAGAGAAGAATCTTCCTTTTGGCATAATGATAGCCTTCTCTGGTGAAAAGCAACTGCCAGATGATATAAGCACCTACTCTGGCAACACAACAGGCGACAATGATTATTCCTACAGCATAGCGGCAGAACCACTTGAGGCTTATGGGAGGACGGCATACACCGAAGCAAGCCTCAATGGCTTCCCCGAGACAAAGACCGCAGAGGAGTTTGACAAAGATGAGAACCGCATACTTGTTGTTGCAAACAAGTACCTGACAGGTTTTGACCAGCCGAAACTGGCAGCGATGTATATCGACAAACCTCTTGCAGGTGTGCTTGCAGTTCAGGCTTTGTCTCGTCTCAATCGTGCTAAGCCTTCACTTGGTAAGAGGAGCGAAGACCTCTTTATTCTTGATTTCTATAATAAAATAGATGACATTAAGGCATCGTTTGATCCATACTACACTTCAACCGCACTCTCTGAGCCAACGGATGTAAATGTGCTTCACGAGTTGCGTTCCACATTGTTGTCTGTAGGAGTCTTTGACCAAGAAGAGATCGATGAGTTCTCTGAACTCTACTTCATGGGGCAGCCTGCGGACAAATGGACTCCTTTTATCGACGTTGCGTCTGAAAGATTCAATAAGGAGATCGAATGGTCAGAGAATGGGCAGGCAGATTTCAAGATTAAGTGTAAGCAGTTCGTAAAGGTATATAGTCGCGTTGCGGCTATAATTGACTTCGAGGTTAAGGAGTGGGAAAAGATGTTCTGGTATCTGCGTTTCCTTATTCCAGGTCTCCATGTCGATGTCCCTGGCCGCGATACATTGAAAGACCTTCTCGACAATGTTGATTTGAACACATACGGTCTGCGTCGTACTGCGCTAAATCAGACTGTAGAACTTGATGATACAGAAACTGTTGTTGACCCAAACAAGGCGGCAATGGCAGGTGCTGGCGGAGATGATGTAGCGTATGATTCATTAGAAGTGATTGTACGGACATTTAACGAACTGCATTTTAATGGATGGGAAGCAACGCCAGATGACCAGAAGGCAAAACTTGTAAGCATTGCAACAGCAATAACAAAACACGAAGACTACGCAAACCTAGTGGTAGGCAATCCTGATCCAGATGCAGTTGAGACAACTCTCAATAAAATCATTGATAGAGTCATACGAGAAAAGCGTACGGGCGATATGTCGCTTTATAAGCAGTATCAGCAGAATGAGGATTTTAAAGAACAGATGCGTCATGTGTTGACTCGGATGCTCAACATGATAGGAAGCACTCCGGGATCAATCATGATGAAAAAGGGTGGGTTCATTCAGCAAGTGTAATGATTGATTGTCGCATAAACAATTGCTGGTTGCGATAAAGAGAATGGCTTTTTTCTTCATGTTGAGGCTGATTAAATTTTTGAAAAAAACGCATTGCCGTA
>JAKSLL010000103.1 GCA_024401215.1 Bacteroidaceae bacterium | reverse complement strand
CATGGACGGAGAGTTGTATCTAATTCTTCTTGCGTAATACCGCATAATCCAGAGTATTTGTCATCAAAAGATATTTGATTCAAGTTGTTCAACTCTGAGAATATACTGAGTTGTGAGAACTTTGTTACACCAGTGATGAAGACAAAACGCAGATATTCGCCTTCATCCTTAAGCACCTGATAGAACTCGCGAAGCAAGGAACGCATAGCATCAAGCTTATCAGGATCACTCATTAATCTCATGATGGCAGAGTCGTATTCGTCAAGAATAATTACAACTTTTTCGCCAGTCTGTTCATATGCACGGTGTATCAAACCACTAAAACGAGCGCCCGGAGTTTCATCGGTTATATCTCTACCGTATGTTTTCTCGTAGTTACGCAAAAAGCCCTCCAACTTAGATTTTGCCTCTGGAATACTGCAGTCCTTCAGTCCGCTCAGGATGAAATGAAGCACAGGATAAGTTTTCCAATTCTCCTCCAGCTCCATCACCTTCAGCCCCTCAAACAATTCCTTCTGACCTTTGAAATATGCCTTTAAGGTGTTGCAGAGCAGAGATTTTCCAAACCTGCGAGGACGAGCCAAGAATACATAACTATATTTGTCGACAAGGTCGTACATCATGTCCGTCTTGTCAACATATAACATTCCTTGTTCCCTTATTTTCTGGAACTGGTCTATATCTACAGGGTATCTGAATTTACTCATATTTATCTATAGAACGTAGCTTTTGGCTCTTGTAGCCGACATACTGTCGGCAAAGTTACTAATTTTTCTTCAAATATCATTCAACAAAGATGATTTTCACGCAAACTTTAACAAGATTTGGCAAGAAAACGCTCCACTACGGTAATTTTGTACCATGTAGATGCCAAAATTACGAGCACATTACTAGCAAACGCTATATTTAAAATTACCACCCCCCAATCACCTCTAATCAATATCATTCCAAATGACAGGAAATGAAAATTTCCGTTCGTTTCCCCGTTAAGATATGTTAAGCAGATGTTTTCATTTATGGTTTTTTGGAATTTTTGTTTCCAGTTTGTTTCTTTGCTCATATAACCCCCTTTATGTGCACTGAATATCAATATATTACAGCAATGTGATAGGATTTCAAGAAAAGAATAATGATGACATACCACCCTCTTAAATTCTGCTTTAGCGCAGAGTTTCAGAGTTTTTTTATGACATAAATTCCTCTTTTGTTAAAAGTTAAAAGGTGTTAAAACTCATACTTTTAACACCTTTTTCTTTGTATTTGTATATATATTAACAAGTTAAGTCAAAATATTAAATGTTAAAAGTTAATTTTAGATTTTTGGAGTTCTGCGTTACTCAAAATGATTACGAATTAGAAATGTGAAATGATGCTCTGAGAGAATACCCTATTATCTTCCGCCAGATGGACCATACATTTCGTATGTCTTTGCTGCTGCCTCATGCTCCTCTTTTGCAATCCTTTTTTCGAGGTTGCCAATGTCCATCCGGAGGTATTCTTCATACGATTTGGCAATATTGAAATAACTGTTGAGCGTGCTGCACGTAACTCTACCATCATCGTGCAGATATATGCTGTAGTAAATTTCCTGATTGCTGACTTTGCCTTTCTTGATGGTTGGAATGCATTTTCTGCTATGCTCCAAATTATTCATTATCACCTGTATGCATCGGTATCCAAGACGGTGACCCGCTTCGATGTTTTCTGCTGAGTCATCAAAGTAGAGAGTCTCAATGGGTACAAGTCCTGTGACTTCTTCTACTGCTTTGTATATTCTTTCATCAGGTTTTGCCAATTGCATCTCATACGAAAGGAACACATTGTCAAAGCACTCTTCAAGGGTATGTCCAGAAGCCTCGAAGCGTTCCTTGCAGATTGCCCATGAGTCTTCGCTTATATTGCTTAGAAGATAAACCTTATAGTTCTTTCTTAATGACAGAATCCATTCAACACGCGATGCAGGCACATCATCAAGCACATCGTGCATGGCATCGAAAATTTCCTTCTCTGTGACATCAGCCTTACAGAAAGGCTTTATAGCAGGAAGAAAATCCTCCCATGTCATGAGCCCATTGAGGTATGTCAGAAGAACATTTCTGAGTGGGATGTTCTCTATGCAGCCTTTCCAATCTGGCAATCCTGCTGCAAGCAAAGACTCCGTGTCACGCTTCATATTGAGGTTCATGATGACACCCGCAAAATCTAAGAGTATATTTTTTATCATCGTTGTTTTGTTGCTAATTGAAAAAATATAAATTCGTCCTATTTACAAAGTTACCACAAATATCATTAATACAACAAGTGCGTCTCCTTTATTGTTCATCTCTCATCTGTTTGCAAAGTTATGTATAAAAGAAGAAAGAAGCAAGAGAACGAGTTTATGAGTTTGTGAAACATTACATAAAAATGTTAATGTTGAGTGATGTTTTGATGTTAGCGAGCTACTTATTCGAAAAATAAAGTGTATCTTTGTATAGTGTTTTCGAACAAGTTGAAAAGCGAAAGTTGAATAACATAATCTATATAAAAAGTAAAAGAAATGACACAACAAGAATTTAACGAAACAAATTGGCATCGTGGCAATGCTGTCAAGTTAGAGAACGGCAAGGAATACCTTGTCAAAGGCACAAAAGGGCATGGCAAGTATCTTTTGCTCTTCTCTTATGAATATGAGAAATGCTTTATTGCCGACCATAAGATTGTAGTATGCCGCACTTGCGATTACGAGGAGCCAGAAGAGGTCTATCTTGAGCATAAGCGTCAGAAACAGGAAGAAGCTGAAGCCTTGCGTGAGGCAGAGAGGCTGCAACGCCTTAAAGAAAAGGCTGAACGCAAACTGAAAAACATTCAAGAGCAGGAGCGTATCCATCAGGAAGCTGTAGCAAGAAAGGCAGCAAAACTCCAAAAGCGACTTGAGCAGATGAAGGAAGAGGCAAAGAAAAAGGCTGAAGCAAAAAAAGAAGCTGAAGTTAAAGCTGCCCCCGTCATTGCACAAGAACCTGCTGCTGAACAGCCAAAGAAGAAACGTCAACGCATAAAAATCAGTCATGCAGAGAAAGTGAAATTCTAACAATGAAAGATTATGACTGCCAACGCATAAGCTCTTAATCCACAATAATAGCATACAATGAACGAAATAATTTTTCTCACTCCCGATTTGAGTTCAGATTTACCTTTACCCTTTGCAGACGGCGGCATTCCTGCTGGCTTCCCATCGCCTGCACAGGATTATGTCGATGGTATTCTCGACCTGAACAAGGAGCTTATCAAGCACCCAGCAGCAACCTTTTACGCAAAGGTTGTTGGTGACTCTATGAATCCTGGCATCAATGAAGGAGATTTGCTTGTAGTTGACAGAAGTCTTGAAGCCTTTGATGACTGCATAGCTGTATGCTGCCTGAATAATGAGTTCACAATCAAGCGGATTGACCTTTCACATAAGGGGGATGGTTACATACGCCTTGTTCCTGACAACCCAAAGTATGAACCTATCGTAGTGAAAGAAGATGACAATTTCATTCTCTGGGGTGTGGTAAGGTATGTAATTCATAAGACCGTGTGATTCTCCAAGGAGGAAAATATGCCATGAGTGAAGAATGAATGATAATCTCTCCATAACACCCGCACCATCCACCGGCGGCGAATCGGGGAAAGGCCCAATGTATGCTGTCGTTGACTGCGACAACTGCTTCGTATCTTGCGAGAGGGTGTTTCAACCCGAACTGCTTGGCAAGCCTGTCGTTGTTCTATCCAACAATGACGGATGCGTTGTTGCACGCTCCAACGAGGCAAAGGCACTTGGCATAAAGATGGGTGTTCCTATCTATCAAATCAAGGAGCTATGCCTGAAGTATGATGTGCAGATACGCTCCAGCAACTACATCCTCTATGCCGACATGAGCAACCGTGTGATGAGCATGCTTCGCGAAGAGTTAGGTCCTGGCAAGATGGAGCAATACTCTATCGACGAAGCATTCCTCACTATCGATATCAAGTGTGACTTCAGAGAATGGGGAGAAGGACTTGTTGCCAAGATAGGCAAATGGACAGGTATGCCTGTAAGCATCGGCATAGCTCCAACCCGAACACTTGCTAAGGCCGCCACATGGTTTGCCAAGAAATGGAAAGGATATAACAAAGTTTGCATCATTGGCGATGAGACGCAGAGAGAGAAAGCATTGAAAGCTCTTCCTGTAGATGAAATTTGGGGCATAGGATGGCGAGGCATGAAAAAATGCGAATACTATGGCATAAACACGGCATGGGATTTCACAGAAAAGTCTGAATCTTGGATAAGGAGGCTTTTCACTATCACAGGTGTTCAGATATGGAAAGAGCTGCGTGGACAGTCGTGCATCAGCACAATCCTTACTGGTGACAAGCAGAGCATCTGCACAAGCCGAAGCTTTGACGGCATGGAGAATGATGAGAGTCGCCTGGAGATGTTTATCAGCAACTATGCAGCACATTGCGCTCAGAAACTCAGGGCACAGAAGAGTGTCTGCAGCATGGTGACGGTATTCATACAGACAAATCATTTCCGTGAAGATCTGCCGCAGAAAGACGCTGGATTTACAGTAACGTTGCTCACTCCTGCCAACTCCACACAAGAAGTGGTCGGAGCAGCTATAAGAGCCTTCCGAACATGCTACAAGAAGGGGTATCAGTATAAGAGAGCTGGTGTAATTGTCAGCGGAATAACGAAACAGACAGCTATTCAGCAGAACTTATTTGACGAGCTCACTCCTGAGCAGCGCAAGAAACTCAACAAACTCAGCGAAGTGGTGGACACTATCAACCTACGCATGGGCAACGACACTATGATGCTCGGCATACAGCAGTTCCCCAAAGACGAGAAGACAGGAAAACAGCAAAACTTCCGCGACCTTATCAAGCACGACCACCGTTCGAAGTGTTACACCACAGATATCGACGAACTTATTGAAGTTAAGTAGGTAACCAGAAATATTCAAGCTGTACTGACATTCGTCCCTTTAACTTCTCTTTAACTACCCTTTAACTCCACAACAAATTGAGCGAAACTTGTATTATACTATCTCAAGATAAACTTCGCCATCAATCTCCAAAGTCTTAAATGAAGTGACAGTTTTCAATATTTTATAGAAATTATTGTATGCCATTCCACGCTCTCTAAACATAGGCATACAATGGTGCAGCACATCTATTCTTCGCAATCTTCCGTCAGGTGCAGAGGCAAGGAGCCGGCGTATATCTTCCACCATTTCTTCTCTCCATGAAACAACACGTTTGCGCTTTACAGATGGCTTCATCTTTGAATACCAAAGATGCTCCTCATTCTCAGGAATCTCACAAGCAAGACAAAACATGTTACGGTCAGAATTGAGCCTTCGACAATCACGCAGAATATAACATCTTACAGACGATTCTTTGATAGTGAAACCCAACGAATTCAGATGAGACATAACATCGTCAAAGGCAAACCTTACATGCTCATGACAAAAGCTGCTTATGATATCAGCAGGCTTTCGCTCACGCCTGCAATCTTCACGGTAAACCCACTTGCTCTTTCCCACAGGCACACACCATGGATAAACTCTTGAAACAGAAGAGTTGTTTGAGAATCTCTCCCCTACACGTTCTTCATAAACACGCTGCAAGTCGGCAGGTGTAACTTCTTTCATCTCATAAATGATTCGTGCTATGCGTTGCGACACATTAAGATGCTCAAAACGCAGCTGATACAGGTTTTCACCTATCGGCTCAAATACCTCATCATGCTGCAGCAACAAATCAAGAAGTTCTGTATTTACCGTCTCAACTTGCAGTCTATCGTTTTCAGACAACCCTCTGATTATAGCCTCTTTTGACATCGGACGAGCGTGCTTCTGAAGCAGATAGAAAAGCGCAAGATAATATTCATTAAACAGCTGTTTGTCAAAACCATCATCAAGCATAAAAACCTGATTTTTCACCCAACGAATTACGGTGTCTCCCGTTACCGCCCTTTTATGCATGAGAAAAGCTATTGTGCCAATACGTTTTGGGGATTTTACACAGGACTTCTCAATCAAGAAAAACATATTTTCTTCTGAATGCTTCTTCAGTCTGTCAACAAACTGACTGCTGATATTTACATCCTTGAAGTATTTCCTCGTAGAAGGCAAAGTCAGAAGTTCATCTCTAATATCTGACACAATCATCCTCACTCTCTCACGAGTAACAGGGCGCACGTCTTTAACACCATCTTTCAGCATCTGTGAAATCTCCGTTACGCCTTGTCCTTCAACATAAAAAGAACGCAGTATAAAGCGAGAGAGGGCAGACAGGTTTCTAAAATTCGCTTTACCAATCTGCTGCAGCAAAAGATCCACCTGTTCTACCATATCAAGTTCTTCACCTACTGGCAATACGGGCAACTCTCTTGCACGACGCGACTTATTTGACGACTTGGATGCCATATCCACAGCCGACACAGACGCATCATCAAAATCGAACTCTAACTGTGACTCTACAAATGTTTTCGTATTCTTACCCATGTATATCTTTGTATTTTCCGCACTTATAAACTTTGCACTCCTGCCTTTACAGAAAGTGCTGAAGGATGAAAAGAGCAGAGATTATTTACAAAGATAATGATTAAAAATCGGGAAACATCACTTTTTTGTTTTTTTCTCACAAAAGAACGCCTTTTATGGATAATAACAAAAGAAAGATACAACAAATTGACAAAAAACAAGACTTTTAAGTGAATCATTCTGAAGAAGAGTCATTCCAATGAGTTATCAAGAAGTGTGTAATTAAGAAACGAAAAAGTGTGATAACACGATAAGACGCTCTGCTTGAGAAGATATTTTGGCATCACACGACGAAAACTTTGAAAAACACACCTTTAATTACGATATTTTATGTAACTTTGTTTCCTGTGAAAGCCATGATATCTGTTTGCATGCTAATGACTATGGCTTTCTTCCTCATCACTAACCTCGCAGCAATACTCGAAATAACAACAATCAACACGTATGAAACGACTATTCATTTTACTACTAACTATTATTACAACATGCCATTTCGCAGCAGCATCGACAATAAGCGAAACGCTACCTCAACAAATGCGCGAAAGTTACATCAGCTATGGAGAAGAGTATCTTGGACGTGAGTGGAAGGTAATTCCCACTACAGTCTTTGCACGTTTCAAGAAAGATGGCAACCGAACAGAATACGAAGGTCTCTGCTTCGAACGCAGACGCCATCTGGCAGCTCTCGTCATGGCAGAGATTGCAGAAGACAAAGGTCGCTTCACACCAGACATCATCAATGGATTAAATGTGATGATGGAAGAGACATGGTGGGGCATACCTGCTCACTATGGTAGCGCGGTGCCAACACATGACGACCAGACTGTTGACCTTTTCAACGCTGAGACAGCATCGCTCATGGCATGGGCTGGACACGAACTGAAGCCACAGCTCGACCGATACTCTCCAGACATCCACAAGAGACTCACAAGCGAGATTGAACGCAGAATACTTCGACCAGCCTTGGCTAACAAGTATTGGTGGAAAACAGCAGGCATGAACTGGAATCCTTGGATTTGTTCTAACTGGCTGACATGTGTCATGCTCTACGAAAGGGACAACAACCGAAAGACAGCTGCCATCAACGAAATCAAAGGATGCATGCGCGCATTCATCGATGCCTATCCCGAAGACGGCGGTTGCGACGAAGGTACAGGATACTGGGACCGTGCTGCAGCATCACTCTTTGAGTGCTTGCAACTGCTGCGAGAAGCTGACATCCATCTTGATGATGAGGATAAGCTGATGCCGAAAATCAATAATATGGGTTCTTATATTTATAAGATGTATGTTGGCAATGACTATTGCGTGAACTTCGCCGATGCGCACGAAAACAAGAGTCAGGTGCAGCTCAACGTGCTCTACCCTTTCGCACTCTACCTCGGCGATAAGACTATGCGCGAATTTGCCGCCTACATGGCTCAGCAGAAAGACTTCTGGAATAACCCAGCGAAGCTCTACGACAAGAGCGGCAATTTTCCCACATTAGGTCGCGAACTTATGCTCCTCAAAGCATTAACATCACTAAAGGAAGAGACTCCATGTCAGCCTGTTACGGAAGCCTGGCTGCCTAATCTGCAGATTATGACTGCGCGTAACAGCAAAGATGCAGGAAGAGGACTTTACCTCGCAGTAAAGGGAGGGCATAATGACGAAAGTCATAACCACAACGATGTCGGCTCATTCATCGTTTATGCTGATGGCGAGCCACTGCTCATCGACCCAGGTGTGGGCGAATACACCTCACAGACATTCAGCAAGAACCGCTATTCGATATGGACAATGCAAAGCCAGTACCACAACCTGCCACAGATAAACGGCATAGATCAGCATGATGGCAAGAAGTATGCAGCGAAGATGATTGCAAAAGGCAAACGAAGCCTTACCCTTGACATTGCTGGTGCTTACCCTGAGGAGGCTCACGTCAAATCATGGCAACGTACTGTTGCAATGGAAAGCAGTCAAGTGAAAATAGCAGAGCATTACGAACTCACATCTTTGGATGCTCCTACCCGACTGATGTTTATGACAACAAAAAAGCCAGAAGTATCAAAGAAAGGGGCAATCACGCTTGACCGCCACACTCTCAAGTATCCTTCTGCAAAGGCGGATGTCACTATCGAAGACATCTCCGACAAACTCGACCCTGTCACTCATGAAGTATGGGGCGAACATCTCTACCGCATCATTCTGACTCTAAAAGGAACTTCACAGAAGGATTCATTTGTGGTGAATGTGTTGTAAGGATTTGATTGAATGGAGATTAAAATAGTAATAACACAAATAAAAAAACATATTGACATGAGAAAGATAACATTACTTTTCGCATTTGCAATCTGCATTGTTAGTTGTTTTGCACAGGTAAAGGAGTTACGCATCCCGTACTCTGCCGACAAAAGCATCTATGGAATTATCAGCGAACCAAAAGACAGCGAACAGAAACATGGCATCGCCATCATCAGCCACGGATTCAATGGCACACACCATTTCGGCCGTGACTATTTCAATACACTTAATAACCTTGGTTATGCTGTCTATACCTTTGACTTCCCTTGCGGGTCGGTAAACAGCCAGAGCGACAACAACACCATGAACATGTCGGTAACAGATGAGAAGGAGGCATTGAAGACTATCGTCAAGTATTTCCAGAATCAGAAGAACATAGACAAGAAACGCATCGTGCTGATTGGCGAAAGCCAGGGAGGACTCGTCTCTGCCCTTGCTGCAGCAGAGTTGAAGAAAAAGATTAGCAACTTGGTGCTTATCTATCCTGCACTATGCATTCCTGACAATTGGAACGCACGCTATCCACGTGTGGAGGACATTCCTGAAGTGTCAGAAATTTGGAATGTAAAACTTGGAAAGAAATTCATGTTGGACATCCGCCCTATGAAGCCATACGAGATTATCGGCAAATACAAAGGACGTGTGCTTATAGTTCATGGCACGGACGACAAGGTTGTGCCGCTCGACTACTCCAAGCGCGCTGTAGAAACCTACAAAAACGCCACATTAAAAATAATAGACAAGGCAGGACACGGTTTCAATCCAAAAGAGCGTATTTTGTCAAATCAGTATGTAAAGGTATTCCTTAACGACAAATAACATAAAACCATGTGCATCAAATCATTACTTGCACTTTTCCTCTTTGCCACAACCAGCGCCATATCTTTCGGTCAGAAGGGAGTGTTCACTACCGAAAAGAGCAAGCTCATCGACGCTGAAGGTCAGACATTTGTGATAAGAGGCATGAACAATCCTCATGCATGGTTTAGAGAGAAAGCTTTCCTCGCCCTCGATGACATAAAAGCAACGGGAAGCAACACCATACGCATCGTGTGGAACACAAAAGGCAACGACTCCGACCTCGAACGCATCATTAGGCGTTGCATTGATTTAGAGATGATTCCAATGGTAGAGCTCCATGACGTCACAGGCAACACGTCTGGCGAACGACTGGCAGAAATGGCGGAATGGTATGCAGAACCAAAGCGCAGAGAAATGCTGCTGAAATACGAGAAATTTCTTTTGTTTAACATCGCCAACGAATGGGGCGACCACAAGACAAAGGCGGAGTATTGGATGTCATCATACACAAGATGCATAGACATAATGCGAAAAGCTGGATACAACACCACACTCGTCATCGACGCTCCTGGATGGGGGCAGAATATCGAGCCTATTATTGAATGCGGACAACAGGTTATTGACTCCGACCCTCTGCATAACATTCTCTTTTCCATCCACATGTATGGAAGTTGGAACAAGCCTGAGAGAATAAAAGAGAAGCTTTATCTTTGCAGTCAGAAAGGATTGCCAATCATCGTGGGCGAGTTTGGATATAACTTCGACAATGGCAAGAACAACCTGACATGCAAGGTTGACCACACCGTCATCCTGGATGTCTGCAACAAATTAGAATATGGTTTTATGCCGTGGTCGTGGACAGGCAACAACAAAGAAAACCAATGGCTCGACCTTGTTGAACCAAGTGATTGGAAAACTCTCACATGGTGGGGACAGCAAGTTATCTCGGGTAAGGGAGGAATAACTGAAACAGCTAAAAAAGCATCAGTATTCAAATAGGTGATACAGTTTAAGTAGGTGAGCAAGAGAGAGAATAGATATTAAGAACGCACCTACGAGGATAAACATAAGCATCTGGTCAAAATTCTTTTATAATCAAGACAAATCATGAAACAGGCAATAAGCTTCATTGTTCTTATACTATTCATTTCGTTGTCACTTCCACTTTCTTCATGCAGAAATGACAATGAACACACAGAATTGTCGAAGAATGACACAAGTTACACCATAAAGCGCATTAAGGAGCGTAAGGTATTGCTTGTAGGCACGACGGGCGACTACCGTCCGCTGACATTCAAAGAACAGGATGGCAGCTACTGGGGGTTCGGCATCGAACTGGCGGAAGCAATAGCAAAGCATCTGGAAGTAGGCATCAAGTTTGTGCCAACATCATGGCCAACGCTCACAGCCGATGTCATGGCAGAACCTCAGAAGTTCGACATGGCAATAGGAGGAATAACCATCACAGAGAAACGCCTTGAGACGATGCTCATGAGTGATGGCTATCTTGCCAACGGAAAGACTGTGCTATGCCGTTCTGATGATGCAGAGAGATTTCTCTCATTGGCAGACATCAACAAACCCGACGTAAGGGTTATGGTGAACCCAGGCGGTACAAACGAGGTGTTTGCTAACGAGAATCTGCCTGATGCCACTATCATCGTACATCAGCGAAACGAAGAGATTCCCACACTCATAGCAGACGGCAAAGCCGACATCATGATTACGGAGGTGACAGAGGCTCCATATTACATAAACTCTGACAAGCGCCTTGCTGCTCCAATGATAAAGACGCCATTCACTCATTCCTACATCGGCGTGTTAATGCCTAAAGGGCAAGAAGATTTGCTGAAAACTGTGAACAGCCTTTTACAAGAAATGAAGAAGGATGGTTCACTACGACAGCTCCACGAGAAATACGGACTTGTGTATGCCCTCTAACTCTGTTCAGCATTGCGTGTGACATTAATTCT
>JAKSLL010000102.1 GCA_024401215.1 Bacteroidaceae bacterium | reverse complement strand
AACCCTGGACCCATTGATTAAGAGTCAATTGCTCTACCAACTGAGCTAAGGACGCGTAATCTCTCGTTTGCGGGTGCAAAGGTAGTACATTTTTTCGTACCCGCCAAATATTTCTTCTTTTTTTTCTAAAAAAAAACCTATTTTGTCAATTCATAGACCAGAGAAGGGGTCTTACGACGCAAGACTTCCAGTTTAAAGTCTACCCCGTCGACGATTCCATAACTACGCAAAATGGTGCTCACCGTCTTGCGTGCCAGTTCGGGATGATTATTCTCTTCGCTAAGATGGCACAACCAGACATGCTTCAGCCCTTCGGTTGCATACTCAGCCAAAAGGTTTCCGCACTCACGATTACTCAGATGCCCCCTACCGCTACGGATGCGTCCCTTAAGATAGGCAGGATAAGGTCCGCGCGCCAGCATCTCCTCGTCGTGATTACTTTCGACAACAAGGTAGTTCGCCTGACTGACGTTCGACTGGATGGCGGGCGTCACCTGACCGGCATCGGTAACCAGACAGAAGGTGATCCCCTCCACCTGAATGTTATAGCCGACGCAATCGCTGCTGTCGTGAGGCACCTCGAAGGGTTTGAGAGAAAATTCGCCGACCTGAACGGTCTCCTCCTTATTTATAATACGCACGTGCTTCTCAGTAAGCTTGGTCGTCACGCAATAGTTGCGATTTATGCCGAGGTGGACTTTCTGAGTTGCGTATATGGGGATGTCAAGGTCATTGGCCAGATTTCCGACAGACTTGATATGGTCGGCATGGTCATGCGTCACAAAGACTGCGCTAACACTGGACAGTTCAAAACCATTGGACTGCAATGCTTTACGCAAAGAACGCATGCTCAATCCCGCATCGACAAGAATGCTTGTCGTGCCTGTCGTAAGGAAATAGCAATTGCCACTACTTCCACTACCTAAGCATAGGAATTTAACCATGGTATATACAATTTTGCACAAAGATAGCACAAAAAGAACAAAATACCAAATAAAACGTCAAGTTTTTTAACTTTTTCACACTAACGCACAAGGGGAAGAGAATCGCCAGAATGCCACAAAAGAGCGAAAAAGCAGAAAAAAGATAGATTTTTTGTTCAATTGAGTCAGGCACTCCATCCAATCAGAAAGGCAAACCGACAGCAAAATGGAAGGCGAAATCGCGGTCAAAGTTGGGATGGAGGAAGGGAAAATGACTCGCATTGTCCTCGTAGGCCGGGTTAATGGCCTTCATGCCTCCGTCAAAACGAAGGATAAAGTAATTGAAATTGAAACGCAGACCGACGCCATAGGAGGCAGCTATCTGACGCCAGAAGGTAGGAAAGGTGAACTGCCCGCCAGGCTGATCCTCATAGTCGCGCAATGTCCAGATATTACCTGCATCAACAAAGACGGCTCCGTCGACCTTCCAGAACAGATGGCTTCGATACTCCACGTTCATATCGAGCTTCATGTCGCCCGTCTGGTTGATGAAGTCGATGCGACCGTCATGCCCCTTGAACTTGCCCGGGCCCAGCGAGCGGACAGACCATCCGCGAACGCTATTGGCACCTCCCGAGAAGTAGCGCTTCTCATAAGGAAGGATCCTACTGTTGCCATAGGGCGCTGCTACGCCGAGGCCAAAATGAAGTGCCACGGAATTGCGATCGTTGATGCGGAAACTCTTGGCAAAGTCAAAGTCAAACTTGGCGTATTGTGCATAGGCGATGTTGAACACCTTATAATACTCCCCACCCTTTTTGTCCGGGAAGAAAAGCCGGGAAATGCCATTCAGCAGATTGCCCGCCGTCTCAACGGCAAAACGCAGACTATAGGCATTGGTGCCGTAACTTGAAGTCTGCCCAACAGCCAAGGTCGAATAATTAAAATTATAACCCAGCTTCATGATGAAGAGGTTCTCGTAATTATAACGAAGGATGGCATTTCGAGAGTTGGGATTATCTAGATATTCGCTCTTGAACGTCTTGGAAATCCAAGGCATGTAGACGTAGTTAAGATCCAGAAGATCAAAACGATGATGACTCCTCTTGTCCAGTCCGTTCCAACGATAGCGCCAGGTGGCAGACAAGACTCGGCGATGGAACTCGGGACGATCCTGGCTATCGAACATGAGCGAAACCTCACTCGTGGCACGGCTACGGCGGCGGAAATCGGAAGACAGGAAAGGAAACAGAAAATCAGGGAAACGCAGACTGGACTCTATGCTGTATTCCAGGAAGTTCTGATCATCATAGCCGTCAAGACCACGGATGTTCTCGAACGCACCGCGAAGCTTTACGCCGAAGACCTCACTACCACGGAACAGGTTGCAATTCTGATACGAGAAGGCAACTGCCGCCCCCAAATCTCCGGCCGAGTTGGTTCCCTCGAGCTCGGCCGAGAAACTATTGGGGCTATTCGTCACCAGGCTGATGACAGGATTGAGCAACGTACTGTCGCGCTGGTCGTAATCCATTCGCACATTAGCACTTAGCACAGCATCCAGCGAACCGAGCGAACTGTAGGTCGACTGCACATCCTGCTCCCTGTAGGGCCCGCCCTCTGCGATATGAGTGAAACGCTGAAGCACACTATTACGAAGCGAGCAGTTGTCATTGACAAAGTTGTAACTGACACGCCCTATCCGATAGGGGACATGCGGCGAGGCAGGCGAAGATGACGATGCACGGTAAGGAGAGAGAACCATACGCAGACTGACCTGCTGGTCCATGTCGGTCGAATCTGCCTCAAAGCGTATATAGTCTTTATTGAAACGGTAATAACCGTTGTTAATTATAAGCGAATTTATGCGCGAACGCTCGGCATCCAGCACATTGACGTCAAAGGGCATCCCTTCTTGCAGCAAGCTTGAAGCAGACTGGGAAGAAATTAGTTGGGACAAACCTTCGTCCTGGATGTCATGCTCGACGAGGTTGACCGTATAACGCGACTTGGGGTCAATATGATAAGTGACGTCAACCTTATGCTTATGATATTTCCTGTCGGCAGTCACCTCTGCATTCAGATAGCCCAGATTCTGCACCGCTGAACGAATGTCGCGCAAGCAACGTTCCGTCAGAAGAGTATCCTCGATTACTGGTTCCTCACCAATGCGCCACAAGAAACGGTTTATGCTTTTTGCAGAGTCGGTAGAAGAGAGGGCATAGGGAAGCATCGGAACCTTGAGCAAGTTGAACCACTTGCTGTTGGGGTGCTGACGCACAAAGCCATTGAAGGGGTTGGTGTTCAGCTGGACACTATCACTAACAATAGTGACCTTGTCCAGGAGATAATGACCATCCGGCACAAAACGCGACACACTACAACTGGCAAGAAAAGCACTTGCCAGCAAGAATGAAGCCACAATAATATGCCTAAATAACATTTTCACAAAACAAAGTTAGTAATAATATCGTAAAAATTCGTATTTTTGCAGCAAAAATAGAGAAGACGGCTCTGACGAAGAATGCCCTTTGCCTAAAAACTCACAAATCAAACCCCAAAAACATGCTTAGCAAGAACAAAATAAAGCTCATACATTCTCTCGAAAAGAAGAAAAACAGACTGGAGGAGGGACTCTTCGTGGCAGAGGGGCCGAAACTGCTGTCAGAGCTGTTGCCCGCATGGACTCCGACCTATATTGCGGCAACCGAAGAATGGCTAAGCAAGAATAGCGCGACACTTGAAACCATGGGAGGAACTGCCGGCGGCATAGAGATCGATTGCGTGAGTCCTCAAGAACTGGAGCGAGCCAGTTTGATGCGAACGCCACAACAAGTCCTGGCCCTCTTCAAGTTGCCCAAGTCCGACGTTTCATTGTCTGAAATCGCAGAGAAAGAACTCTGCATCGCGCTGGACACGGTACAAGACCCTGGAAATGTGGGGACCATCATTCGACTGGCCGACTGGTTTGGCATCAAGCACGTTTTCTGTACGCCCGAAACGGCAGACATCTTCTCCCCCAAGGCGGCTCAAGCGACCATGGGAGCATTGGCTCGCGTGCGCGTACATTATTTAAATTTATATGGCGAACTGAAAAGTTGCAAAGCCCCCATTTACGGCACCCACCTTGACGGAAGCAACATCTACGAAAACACCCTCACTCCCCACGGTGTCATCGTTATGGGAAATGAGGGTAAGGGTATTTCTGAAGAAATTGATAGTCTGGTAACAAACAGACTCTACATTCCGCCGTTCCCTGCGGATCGGGACAAAGTGGAGAGCCTGAATGTTGCCATCGCAACAGCAATTGTCTGTGCCGAGTTCAGACGGCGACAAGGCAATTAATCCTCATCGTCTCCTTCATCAAGGCTCAGCCCGCCCAGATCTTCATCGTCTTCGCCAGAGCGCTTGCCAGCCTCGGCAGAATAAGAGCTGTAGAAAGTCTCGTCATCTGCGATTTCGTCTGAATCGTCAAAGTCATTATCTTTTTCATAACGACCGTCAACGTCGTCAACAATCAGATTACCGTCCTCGTCGTAATGTGAATCGTTCTGGAACTTAACCTTCGCAACAGGATCCTTCTTCTTAGCAAAGATGGCCTCTGTCCAATTGCCCTTTGCTACTTCCAGCACTTCGTAGCCTGCATTAACTTTTCTTTCATAAGTTCCACCGGGGGTATGCAGACGACTGGTAGGCAAAGTGGTGGTGCTGATATCAAAACCACTTTCAATAATATCCTTGACAGAAAGCTGGATGGCGTCCCAACCTCCACCAAAGTTGCGATCGATAAGGTCGAGGAGCAAGGCAGCCGAGATGTGCTGAATATTCTCGTAGCTCAGGTCGGTGATGCGCTTGATATCCTTCTTGCGAATAGCCACGTTTCCACGATGAACATCCACATGAGAGAAGGTTGCCCACTCACCACTCTCATATTTTGCGACATCGCGCTGATCATCGGGATTATAATGAACAACTTCAAAGCAAAGGCGAATGGTGTTGAGCAGCTTGTCTTCACTATTGCGGAAGTCTTCTTCTGCCTTGTCAACTTCCCAGCGCTCTGCAATCTCATGTGCCGTAACCGTCCAAACATTGTTCGAATTCAAATCGAGCACAGATTCTAACTTTATTTCTTTTTTTGCCATAAATAAATAATGTATGCTAATTTTGGGAATGCAAAGATACAAATAAGTATAGTATGTTCCAAATCAACGTGAAGTTTTCGGAAGTTTTTTTA
Source organism: Bacteroidaceae bacterium (assembly GCA_024401215.1). Classification (GTDB taxonomy): domain Bacteria; phylum Bacteroidota; class Bacteroidia; order Bacteroidales; family Bacteroidaceae; genus Minthosoma. Next base: position 7,000 of record JAKSLL010000102.1, on the reverse strand, counting down.
GTACTTAGAGAATAAATTAGTATCTTTGCAACGAATAATGATACGGATAGAAAACTTTTAAAAAGTAATATTTTGAAACACACGGCTTATCCTTGCGCAAAAATCAACTTAGGATTGAACATAGTTGAACGAAGACCGGACAGATACCATAACATCGAGACGATCTTCTACCCCATCCCGCTCTGCGACGAACTTGAGATTGAAGAGAGTGCAGAAGACAACCTCATCCTCAGCGGGATTCCTGTTGCCGGAGAACTGAACGACAACCTGGTGATGAAGGTTCTTTCCCAACTTCGAGCAGACCACGACATACCGCCTGTTTGCATTACACTCAAGAAGAATATCCCTTCCGGGGCTGGGCTTGGAGGAGGTTCGAGTGACGCGGCCGAGACCATGAAGGCACTCAACAGCATGTTCGACCTGGGAATGGGACACGAGGAGATGGAGCGGAGAGTAGCCAAGTTAGGGGCCGACTGTGCGTTTTTCATAAAAAGAGAACCGACCGTCGCTAAAGGAATTGGAAACATCTTTACACCAACAGACGTCAAACTTGAAGGATTATACCTTGCCTTGATCAAACCAGACGAGTTTGTATCGACCAAAGAGGCCTATTCGCTTGTCACCCCCCAGAAACCAAAAACACCAGTAGAAGAAGTAGTAAAGAGACCTATTAGAGAATGGAAGACACTCCTGAAGAACGACTTTGAGGCAAGTGTATTTACCAAACACCCTATAATCTCAGAAATAAAAGAAAATCTTTACATATTGGATGCAGAATACGTATCAATGTCAGGTTCGGGAAGTAGTGTTTTTGGATTATTTAAGAACAAGCCAAAAGACATTGACTTTGTATTTGGACAGCATTTTACATTCACCTCAAAACTATAAAATGTGAGAGTATAGGGAATTTCCGCCATCGGTTAGGATAATTCCCTTTTTCTTTTTTATGGTTTGTTGTAATTTTGCATTGTCAAACAAACAACAGTACAACATGAAACGTTACATCTTATCTTTATTAGTAGTGTTATCAAGTGTAGTCAGCACCCACGCAATGAGTTACGAACTTGCACGTGAAGAAGCACTTTACCTGACCGACAAAATGGCATACGAGTTGAACCTTAACGAACAGCAGTACGAATATGCCTACGAGATCAACCTTGACTACCTCCTGTCGCTGAATACCGCAGATGATGTATACGGCACCTATCTAAGTTACAGAAATGCGGATTTAAGAGCCATTCTTTACGATTGGCAATGGGCGCTTTACACGGCCGCAGATTACTTCTATCGTCCTGTATATTGGAGAAATGGAGGTTGGTATTACCCTATTTACACATACTACCACCACAACCATTTCTACTTCAGCCGCCCCAGCATTTACTTCAGCTACCGAGGAGGGCACGGAAGAGGACATTATCACGACAGTTGGTATGCGAACAGACGTCCAGCCTGGGATGGCGGATATAGAGGCCATGACCGCAACCACTTTGGGGGAGTTCAAGATTCATACCGTCCCAGAGAGGCTTACCATGGCGGAAGCAGAATGGAACGCAACAACAGATTCGGAAGAAACGGAGGCGCCTTCTCACGCCAAACTCCCAATGGCCGTTTCGGCGGGGGCAGCAGATCAACCGACGGAAATAGCATCGACGGGAATCGTGGATCCAGAGGTTTTGGCAGAGGCCAGGCTGGTGAAGCACAAAACAGGGGTGCAATGAATGGCCGTAATGAAAATATGCAAAGACGCTTCGGTACCGACCCCGCTTCAAGAGGAGGCAGCGACGACAATCGCAGAACGCCAGACAGAGGAATGAACAGCAGCACGAGAGAAACGGTGACGGGAAGCGAGATGCCTCAAAGACGCCCCACGAACGGAGAAAACGTTGGTAGAGAAGGCTATTCACCAAGGGGGCAAGAAAGAAGCACGCCAAACTTCGGAAGAGAAAGCCAGGGGACCAGAACTGAGCCAAGCAGCAGAGGAAACATGGGCGCAGAACGACCTTCACAAAGCAGATCCTCAATGGGTTCACAAGGACGTCCTTCGATGGGAGGATCACCCATGGGGTCACAAGGCAGGTCCTCAATGGGAGGACAACGCGGATCTTCTATGGGTGGACAACGTGGACACTCAAGACGATGAAGCGCAGCATGAATAACAAACGCGATATTGCCTAAAGCCAAGAACTTGTAGAACACAAAGGCTTGTAGGTATAGAGTCACACGAACAAGACTAAACGAAGAAAGAATGTTGCCGAGAAAACACATTGGCAACACAGAATATTGACAAAGAGAAGGGCGTCGGTCCTTCTCTTTGTCTGATCACATCAACATAAAACAAGGGGCATTCGACACACAAAAAAATAGCGCAACGCATCAGAAGGGCCATGTCTACAACAAAGAATACGTGCGCCATATGACTATTTGCGATGCAGAAAATCGGAAAAAACATCAAAAAAAAAGCCGATTTTAACGAAGATTTTTAAAAAATAAGATAATTTATTCTTTGAATAGTGAACTTTTTTATAATTTTGCGTGAAATATTAAAATTAGAAACATGAAAAAGAAAATTCTTATTTTGGACGACAAGGAGACTATTGCAAAAGTTCTCAGTATATATCTCACAACCGAATTCCAGTGCACTTGGCTTCCTGATGGCCTTCAAGGTGTAAAGTGGCTGCAAGACGGCAACACCCCCGACCTCATCATCACCGACATCCGCATGCCCGGAATGAGAGGAGACGAATTCCTTGAGTGGATCAAGCAGAATGACCTTTTCAAGCATATCCCAGTAATCATGCTGAGTTCAGAAGACAGCACCAGTGAACGAATCAAGTTGTTGGAGATTGGAGCTTCTGACTACATCGTGAAGCCCTTCAACCCCATGGAGTTGAAAATCAGAATCAAGAAAATCATTTAATACGGTTCAAAACTGCTGAACAACAATGACGAAACTGGTTTATTTTGGAAAAAGCGAGGAGACTTTGCGGTCTCTTCAATATTTGCCAGATAGGACTGCATTGTTTGCCGCCAGTTATTTAGAGGTGGAGCAGATTTGCAAGGAATTCGAAAATACCAGTTTCATCATACTCGTTGAACGCAAAACCAAAAACGAGGATCTCACCGCTGTATCGTACTTGCACACTCATCTTCCAAGTGCGTATATTATCCTTCTTGCGAACAGTTTGTCAAATGAGGAAAGAAGAATTTACCACAAGGCAGGAGTTCACGACACGCTGAAGGAGAATCCTACTATGGCGGAATTACTTCAGAAAATTGATTTTGTTGACAATCACGAGAAACAATTAATCAACAACATTGTTGTTAGAAGACCGCTTTTAAAATTCCGCATTCCCGTTTGGAAAAGAGGTTTTGACATCGTATTCGCTACTGCTGCGCTCATCTGCCTTTCACCGATTTTTATCATAACATCTCTGGCAATACGCATTGAAAGTCCAGGAAAAGTTTGGTATTCAAGCAAAAGAGTGGGTGCGAACTACAAGATTTTCAATTTCTTGAAGTTCAGAAGCATGTACAGCGGAGCGGACAAACGCCTAAAAGAATACAACGCATTAAATCAATATTCAAAAGAAGATGATAGAGAAAAAACTGTTCAAAAAACAAATACAGAGCAGAATTTCCTGTCAATGATGGATGACGAAAACTTTTTAATTGGAGACGATACTGTCATTCCCGAAAGTGAGTTCAGAAGAAAGAAAAAAGACGAAACCGAGAACGCATTTGTCAAACTGGAAAACGATCCTCGAATCACAAAAGTAGGCAGATTTATACGTAAATACAGTATTGATGAGTTGCCACAACTCATTAACATTCTCAAAGGGGATATGTCTGTTGTCGGGAATCGTCCCTTACCTTTATACGAAGCAGAAAAACTTACACTAGACGAAAGCATAGACCGATTTATCGCCCCAGCAGGTTTAACAGGTCTTTGGCAAGTTGAGAAAAGAGGAGACTCTGGAAAACTTTCTGCAGAAGAAAGAAAGATGCTTGACATAAAATACGGTCAAACTTATAGTATCGCTTTAGATTTTAAAATACTATTAAAAACGATAACGGCTTTCGTTCAAAAAGAAAACGTGTAAGTGCAAAACGTGTAAGTGCAAATAAACTACAACGAATTAAATAATACATAAATAAATTTAAACAATGAAAGGTACAAGGAAGTTATTAACATTACTGTTACTTGGACTTGGGATGACAACAACTGTGCAAGCGCAAGAGGAGGACAAAAACAAAAGTATCATTGCTGGATACTTTGACAACGATGACATGAGCGGTGGAGAGAACATTGACTATTCTACATTTAAACTCCCCCCATTAGGACTCCTTTTCGAAAACGCAAAATCGAATCCGACCGTAGAGCAGCTGGCACGAGAGGAAGAGATTCAAAGAGAATTAATCAAGAAAGAAGCATTCTCATGGACGTCATGGATTTCCGGTAGCGCTTCTTATTCTTACGGTGTAATGGACAATTATGGTTCAAACGAGAATGTGCTTACACCTATTTTCTATCAGTACATGGGTTCTAAGCAACATTATTGGAATATTGGAGCAAGAGCAAATGTGCCTCTGGAACACATCTTTGATTACAGAAGCAGAATTAAAAGACAAAAGCTGAACGCAGAGAAAGCACAGTTAACGAAGGACATTGCCTACGAACAACTGAAGCAAACAATTGCAACTCTATATGTTAGAATTACTAACAACCTCATCTCTCTCAAGACGTCAAGCGAGAATGCTGCTGCATACAAGGGAGCAGGACTTCTCACCAAAGAAGAATTTAAGATGGGTGAGGTAACCGTAAGAGATTTAGCAGAAACAAAACGTTGGGAAAGTAACGTTACACAAGAATACCAATCATTACAAATGTCTATCACAACAGACATTCTTGTACTTGAAATCCTCACACATACCCCCATCATTACTAACGCGATAGTTGACATCACTTACTCAGACAAAAAGAAATAAATAGTATGGAATTTTTTAGATACATCGTTCGCTTTTTCTACCGTATTCGCTGGTATTTGGTTATTTTGCCTCTTATAGCAGTAGCTATTACCTGGTACCTAACTCGTAAAGAAGATAGATTATATAATGTTGAAACGACCATCTATACGGGTATCATCTCTGGTTATAGTATTGAAGGGTCATCTGGTTCCCACTCTACAACCAACATGGCAAATCTCCTACTTATTATTAGTACTGAGAAGACCATTAAGCGCGTATCATTAAGATTGTTGGCAAGATGTTATATGTATGGTGACACAGAGCATGATAACAACTACATATTTGCAGAACACTTCAAAGATTTGAAAAACGCAACTCCCAAAGAGGTACTTGCATTGATTGATAAGAGAAGTGAAAGTCGAACTGTAGACAATCTAACGGCATATGCAGCTCCCAAGTCAGACAACTTCATTTATCAGATCCTTTCACACCACATCTATTTTGGTATTCCAGATATCTCAAGTAGACTCAAGGTTGTTCAGTTGGGTAACTCCGACATGATCCAAATTGCATATTCTGCAAATGATGCAGGTATTGCATACAACACCCTTGAAATTTTAAATGAGGAATTTATTAACCAATACCAAGCTATACGATTCGGAGAGACCAACAATGTTATCAAATTCTTTGAAAGTGAGGTTAACCGTTTGTATAGAATTCTGTGTGGTGCAGAGGATGACTTGATTGCATACAATGTATCTAAGCGCATCATTAACTATGGCGAGCAAACCAAGCAAATTGCAATTATGGATGCCAACCATAAAACATTAGAGAATAGTCAACTTTTAAGTCGCATGACAGAGAGAGCACAGATTGACTATCTCGAGAACCAGCTTGGAAATACTGTAGACATTATTAAGACTAACGAGGACTTTATGCAAAGTCTGAGTAATATTTCAAGATTAAAATCAAGAATTTCAAATCTTGAATTAATGGCAGAAGAAAATGACGCTAACGCTCAAGAGGTAATTGCAGAAGCACGAAAAGAACTCTCTGAGGCAGAAGAACACACAAGAGCAATCACCTACTCTATTGCTGGTGACAACAGATCAAACAATAATATTAATCGCAAACAACTCCTCAGTATCTGGCTTGACCAAATTCTTAAACAAGAATCAACCATGGCAGAAATGCAGGCCATGGATGTGATGCGCAACAAACTGCAGAACGAGTTTTTATATTTCTCACCCATTGGTGCAACACTCGGTCGTAAGGAACGCCACATTGGTTTTATTGAGGCCAACTACATGGAAATGTTGAAGGCGCTTAATGCCGCTCGTCTTCGTCAACGAAACCTGCAACTATCGACAGCCACATTAAGAGTTCTTAACCCTCCTATGTTCCCACTTAATAGTGCCCCCAGCAATCGACTCATGATGTTGATCATGGCATTCATTATTACTTTCGCGGTCGTTGCTATTTTCTTCTACATCGTAGAGATGCTTGACCGAACATTACGTGACCGCATGAGAACCGAGCGATTGACCAAGACGCCAGTTCTTGGTTGCTACCCCAAAGAAAGCAACTTACGCTATCGTAAGTATAATAAGGTAATAAATGATATGGCATTGCGTCAACTAAGCAAAGCATTATTACCCCATCTTGATACAGATCACAAAAATATCATCAATATGCTCTCCACAAATGAGGGAAACGGAAAGAGTTATATTGCAAATGAACTAGATGACTTGTGGACTTCATTAGGCCTTCAGGTACGTAGATTGACGTATGATGAGGACTTCTTAACTGATGACAGAAAATACATTTTAGCGAAGAGCATAGAAGACCTATGTCCAGATCTACAGAATAACGAAATTCTCATCGTTGAATATCCCTCATTAGATGAACATGAAGTTCCTACGAACTTGATTAACGAAGGTACTATTAATTTGCTTGTAACCAGAGCAAATAGAACTTGGAAAGACATTGACCAGAAAGCACTCGACCACTTGAAATCTGTGTTGGAGAACCAAGA
>JAKSLL010000101.1 GCA_024401215.1 Bacteroidaceae bacterium | reverse complement strand
TCGCTGTTGAGGCGCATAAGCTGACCTTGCATCTCTGTAGTTCCTACACGAGCCACATTGCTGCGGCCGGCAGAACCGTTGGAGTAACTGAGGGTTGTAGCCAACGCACTGGTACTTAGTGCGATAAGCAGTGAGAATAAGAGTAGAGTTTTCTTCATATTGTTTGATAGTTTTTACTTAGAATAGATAAAAATCCAACGCATCTTCGATCTCCTCCTTTGTGGCAGTTTGGTTGATGCGGATGTCGCCCACATTGCCAAGCAAAGTGAAATTGATGGTCTTGCTGCTGGTGTTCTTCTTGTCGTGAGTCATCAGCTCGAGGAGTTCTGCGTAGTCGTCGCAGGTAATGCCGAGCTTTCCGTAGTTTTCCTTGATGAAACTTGCCACCTGATGCAGCGTTTCTGTTGGGAAATCGCACTTCTTTGCACTGAGATAAAGTTCGCAAATCAAGCCCCATGCCACGGCATAACCGTGCAGGACGGAGCAGTTGTGGCGCATTGCCCAGCTCTCGAAAGCATGGCCGAAAGTGTGACCGAGGTTCAAAGCCTTGCGGATGCCCTTCTCGTGTGGGTCTTCTTCCACGACTTTCTGCTTTACTTCGATGCTCTCAGCCACCATCTTCTGCAACTGGTCGTAGTCAAGGTTCTTGTCAAAGTCGAAGTTCAGGTGTTCTGCAAGCATCTCCTTGTCCTTCAGCAACGCATGTTTCAGCATCTCTGCATAGCCCGAAAGGATGTTCTCCTTGTCGAGTGTTTTCAGGAAAATGCTGGAGATGATTACCGTTGAGGCATCGCAGAAAGCACCGATTTCGTTCTTGTAACCGCAGAAGTTGATGCCCGTCTTGCCGCCTACTGATGCGTCAACCTGAGAGAGAAGCGTCGTAGGGATGTTGATGAAGTTTATGCCGCGCTTGAAAGAAGCTGCAGCGAAGCCGCCGAGGTCAGTCACCATGCCGCCGGCAATGTTTATCAGAAGCGAGTGGCGAGTGGCACCGCCCTTTGACAGAGCCTCCCAAACCTTCGCGATGCTTTCTATCGTCTTGTTGTCGTCGCCGGCAGGAATGACGATGAGTCCTGCCTCTATTTCGTTGCAAAGGCAAATCTTGTTTCCGCCCAAGCGCTTGACATCCAGCGAATTCAGACAAAGTTCCGCTGTCGTTTTGTCGCAAAGAACGAAAGTCTTGTCATGCTCGCAACTGCTGTACGCAGCAATGATTTCCTGCTCGATATCTTGTGAAATAACTACTTTCTGCATATTCTGTTTATATTAATTCTAAAAAAGTCCTACTAGTCATCGGAAAAATTCTTTGAATAAAAGGCACAATTTAGGCGACAAAGTTACAAAAAAAAACAATATTCCCACATTAAATATATAAAACTTTCAGTTTTTCTCCCAATTATTTATCACATGGCAAAAGCGTCCCGCCTTCCCCTTTCCTTTTGTCCTCCCTTTGCCCTCCCTCTCATCTTCCCTTTCCCCCTCCTTCCGTCCTCCCTTCTCGGCCGCCAAGTTTGGCGGCCGCCTTTGCCCTCCTTTGAAAATCAAAGTGTAAGCAAAATTCCCCTTTTTGCTTACACTTTGTATTTTCTCTCTTGCACACTTTTTCCATCAATCTAGCAAAATCTCAGCCCTTTTCACCCTCTTCTTGCCCCTTTCTGGTCAAAACTCATAGACTTTTCACTCGTTTCCCTTAGAGTTTTTGCAAAAACTCACGAGGAAATTACATCAAAAAGACCCTCTTTTCCCTCTAAAATAAGCGCTTTTTCGTACTTTGTTTCATGAAAAACCCTCATTTCTATAACCGCTAAATTCTTATCTTGCTAATTATCAGTACTATACAAATCGCTCGAAAATTGCGCATTTTCCCAACCATTTCCCTCTTCCTTTCAAAAGATGCCCTTCTAGAGCACATGTGATTTTACAAAGTGTAACCAAAAACCGCTATTTTGCTTACATTTTGATATTTTCTCCCTACCTTCAATCTCTCCCATCAATTTCCGCCTTCATTCCTTTTCTCTTCGCCCTTTCTTCCCCATAAACAAAACTCCTTTTTTCATAAAATTACCCCTCACCCCGTTTTTTCGCGCGTATTTATTTGTACATAAGCAAAAAAATGTTTAACTTTGCCCCGTTTTATAAACGGTATGAACAACCAATTTCATCCCCGCTTTATTCTTATTTACTTCGTAACAACTTGAACCATAACAATTTATCGCTTGGCTCAAGGAAATAAAGCATTGTGTTTATGGCGGCGCATAACGAGTCCGAAAGTCTTGGTGCACAACTTGCTACAGCGCGAAAACTCTTCTCCGAGGTCTCTACAGACGACCGAAAAGTGCTTTCCGACTATGGGTGGACTTTCGTTAAAGTGCTTCTGCAGAATATTTCCGAGATAGATTCTTTAACCGCCCGACAGCTGTTGGCTGATTGCATCAAACTCCCTTTGGAACGGCCTTCAAGGTTCCATTCGGCACTCCTTGCGGCAGCAATAAAGGTAGCTCTGGCATATCCGGAATTCCATTTCGCAACTTTCCTCAAGATGTGGGGCATGGAAAACTTGCGCCCGGAAGACAAGCTAAGTCAAATGTCTGACGGCAAGGTCTTCCTTTCGCTGGAAGAACGAGCAATTAGAACCCTCGCTCACTCACTCCTGCTTCACCCCGAGGATCGCCAGCTTTTGCAGACATCAGGATTTGGCGCACTTCTGTCATCAAACAACCTCTCCATCCTCCCGATGCTTGTCACTCGCATAAAACAAGCCTCAGGCAAGGACGGCCGCAAATACACATTCGTCACCCTAACCTCTCCCGAAGGCATTGAGACAGAGTGCATATCCCATTCACTCCAACCATCTCCCCTTCACCCACTGCCAGAAGGCAAGCGCCATTATGTCAACATCGGGCAGCTCTACGATGTTCTCCTCCGCTCGAAAGCCCCCGTTCCCAAAGCGTCGGCTTTGGCTACTCCCGCCTACACACTCCTTTCCTCTTGCCTGAGCGCCCAGCGCCCTTCAGACATCTTCCCCACAGAGATCGGCTACATAGAGCATATCGACACAGAGCATTCCCACATGCATGTTTACGACTGTCACTCCCGACATTTCGTTGCCCCTATCCAGCGCTTCTCTCGTGAAAAGGAAGGCGATTTCGTCCGCTTTATCCCGATAGTACCACAGGCCTCAAAGTTCAAGACTGCCATTCTCGTCGCTACCGTTCCCTCTTCGTCCGAAGATATTAAGAACATCCTCCGCGACATCCGCATCACCTCCATAAACAAGGAAAAAGGCTATGCCGCATGGGAACTGGTAAACAAGCAGGAACCAATAACAGAACAACTCTCTCCCCTCCAGCTCTCGCAAGGAGAAACCAGCCCAACCTTCACCTCCGGCTATCTCAACTTCACCATTGTTCCCGATGCTTCTCCTTCGGGTTTCACTGCCACCGTTCCCGATGCGTCCGCATCGGGCATCCCTACTCCTTTAAAGGCCGGCTGGGAAGGACCTGCCCTCATTTACCTCAAGCGAGGCAAAGACAAGCAGAAGCGTCCTCATGTAGCTAAGCTCTTCAACACTCTTGTCCCATAACCCGATTGTTTGAAAGGCATTAAATGGAAAACCATGGCAGCGCATAACGAGTTCGGCAAATGGGGAGAAGACACAGCCGAAGCCTACCTTCTTCAGCAAGGCTATTCCATCCTCGCCCGCGATTGGCACGATGGACATAAAGACCTCGATGTCGTTGCATACGACGACCTGAATGATATCCTCGTTATCGTAGAGGTAAAGACAAGGCGAAAGGAAGCCGTCACGACAGCGCTCCAATCCGTCACCCGTCAGAAAGAAAAGAACATCATCCACTCCGCCTACGCCTTCGCCCGCTCCACCGGCCGCTTCTTCCCCAACATCCGTTTCGATGTCATAACCATTGTCGGCACAAGGGAAAACTACAAACTCACCCATTATCCCAACCTCCTCAAGCCAGGCAACCACACGGGCAGAAGGATGTTTTAATGATAACAATATCATTGCAAGACATCGTCATTTTTTGTTACGAATTATATTATAGTACTTACTTTTCATCAATTTATACATAATGAGTGTTTTTAAGGACAAAGTTCTGCTTATAACAGGCGGAACAGGAAGTTTCGGTAACGCAGTACTCAATCGATTCCTTTCTACAGACATAAAGGAAATACGAATCTTCTCTCGTGATGAGAAGAAACAAGATGATATGCGCCATCTATATCAGGCTAAATGTCCTGAAGTAGCTCACAAGATAAAGTTCTTTATCGGAGATGTCCGTTCTCTTGAGAGTTGCCGTTCGGCAATGCCGGGAGTGGATTATATCTTCCATGCAGCAGCATTGAAGCAAGTGCCAAGTTGCGAGTTTTTCCCAATGGAGGCTGTCAAGACTAATGTCATTGGTACTGACAATGTTCTTACTGCTGCTATAGAACAAAATGTAGAGTGCGTAATATGCCTTTCTACCGATAAGGCTGCTTACCCAATAAATGCCATGGGCATCACAAAAGCCATTGAAGAGAAAGTTGCTGTGGCAAAGTCAAGATATTCTGGCAACACTAAGATTTGCTGTACTCGATATGGAAATGTGATGTGTTCTCGCGGTTCTGTCATTCCTCTTTGGATAGACCAAATCCGTAAAGGTAATCCGGTTACTCTTACAGAACCAAAGATGACTCGTTTCATCATGTCGCTCGAAGAAGCTGTTGACCTCGTGCTTTTCGCTTTTGAGAACGGACAGAATGGAGATATCCTCGTACAAAAGGCTCCTGCATGCACTATCCAAACTCAGGCAGAGGCTGTATGCGCACTTTTCGGAGGCAGAAAGGAGGACATTAAGGTTATTGGTATCCGTCATGGCGAAAAAATGTACGAAACGCTTCTCACAAACGAAGAGTGTGCGAAGGCAGAAGACATGGGAAACTTCTATCGCGTTCCTGCTGACAACCGCACGCTCAATTACGATAAGTTCTTCACGGAAGGCGATGCTAAACGCGTGACCCTCACCGAGTTTAACTCTGACAATACTCGCAGATTGAGCCTTGAGGAGACAAAAGAAAAGATTGCCGCGCTGGAATATATTCAGAACGAACTAAAAGGAATACCAAATATTCAGTAGAAAGTTAGCGAATGACTAAGATTAAAATTGGTGGCATTCGGTAACCAATGAAATTATGAAGATTTTAGTGACAGGAGCAAAGGGATTCGTCGGAAAGAATCTCGTTTCCCAGCTCAACAACATAAAAGACGGCAAGGCTCGTTGGTATGGCGACCTTGTCATCACTGAGGTTTATGAGTACGACATAGACTCAACCCCAGAGGATCTTGACACATATTGCAAGGATAGCGACTTCGTTTTCAATCTCGCAGGTGTAAATCGTCCGAAGAATACCGAAGAATTCATGCAAGGCAATTTCGGCTTCGCATCAACACTTCTCGACACCCTCAAGAAGCACAAGAACACTTGCCCTGTGATGCTTTCCAGTTCTATCCAAGCAACACTTGCAGGACGTTTCGGAACTTCTGAATATGGCATAAGCAAGAAGGCTGGCGAGGAACTTTTCTTCAATTACGCAGAAGAGACAGGAGCAAAAGTTCTCGTGTATCGATTCCCAAACCTTTTCGGAAAATGGTGCCGCCCAAACTACAACTCAGCAATAGCAACATTCTGCAACAACATCGCCAACGACCTCCCTATTCAGGTCAATGATCGTTCTGTGGAGATGGAATTGCTTTACATTGATGACCTTGTTGATGAGATGATGGCAGCACTTGTTGGTAAAGAACACCATTGCGAGTTTGAAGGTATTGAGACAATACTCTCTGAATCAGGCCGTTATTGTGCTGTGCCTGTAACGCATAAAACCACATTGGGCGAGATTGTTGACATCATCAATGAATGTGCCAATGCTGCTGCAAATGTCAGAGGTATCAACATGATAGAACTTCCTCAAGGCAGTCTTCGCTATAAACTCATGACTACTTACCTTAGTTATCTGCCAAAGGACAAAGCCATCTATGACCACAAGATGAATGTTGATCCTAGAGGCTCTTTCACAGAGTTGGTTCACTCTGTCGATTGTGGACAGGTAAGTATCAACATCTCCAAGCCAGGCATTACCAAGGGTGAGCATTGGCACCACAGCAAGTTTGAATACTTCACAGTGGTCTCTGGGCATGGACTTATCCAGCTTCGTAACGAGGCAGACCCTAATGCGCCAATCCTCAATTACGAAGTATCAGGCGACAAGATACAGTCCGTCATCATGCTTCCAGGCTATACCCATAACATCATAAATCTCTCTGATACTCAGGATCTTGTTACCGTTATGTACTGTAACGAGATTTTCAACCCTCAAAGACCTGATACATACTTTGATCCAGTAGAGAAGAAGTAATTGGTTTGATTTGGTTTGATGTAGTTTGATGTAGTTTGATTTGGTTTGACGTAGTTTGATGTAGTTTGAAGTGGTTTCATGACTTCTCCGATTTAAGGAGTAAAACATTATGGATACTATAAGTAGGTTCGAAGACCTACAAGTGTGGCAACTTGGTCGTGAATTGTCTAAGGAAGTTTATGCATTGACTCGTAAAGACTCTTTTAAGGCAGATAGACGATTTGTAGCACCAATTACTGCTGCTGTAGGGTCTATAATGGATAATGTGGCAGAAGGGTTTGGACGTGAAGGCAAGCAAGAGTTTATTCAGTTTCTGTATATCTCTAATGGTTCATGTTGCGAAGTTCAGTCTCAACTTTATAGAGCACACGATGTTGGCTACATTACTGACGAAGAGTTCAACACAATCATAAATATGTGTAGAACCGAATCAACAAAACTCAAGAACTTTATAAACTACCTAAAAGGAGTCGATCACAAAGGTTATAAGTACAAAAAAACACAATAAACCACCCCAAACCACCCCAAACCCTCTCAAACAATATCAAACAATATCAAACCCCATCAAACAATATCAAACAACATCAAACCCTCTCAAACAACATCAAACCCCATCAAACCCTCTCAAACAAAATAAATCATGGAACTCAAGACTCCCAAATTCAACTATACCGACATCCACTGGCAAGAGAACGGTAAACTAAAACTGATTATAGTTGTCGGCACTCGCCCAGAAATCATCCGTCTTGCAGCAGTAATCAATAAGTGCCGCAAGTATTTTGATGTGATTCTTGCACATACAGGTCAGAATTACGACTACAACCTCAATGGCATTTTCTTCCGTGACCTTAAGCTAGCAGAGCCTGAAGTATATATGGATGCTGTAGGTGATGACCTCGGTGCAACATGTGGCAACATCATAAACTGCTCTTATAAGCTCTTTGCTACTACTAAGCCTGATGCAGTTCTTGTTCTTGGCGACACAAACTCTTGTCTGTCTGTTATTGGTGCAAAACGCCTTCATATACCAATCTTCCACATGGAAGCCGGCAACCGCTGTAAGGACGAATGTCTTCCTGAAGAGACAAACCGCCGAATTGTGGACATTATCTCTGATGTCAACATGGCTTATTCAGAACATGCTCGCCGCTATCTTGCTGACTGCGGACTTCCAAAAGAGCGCACCTATGTTACAGGATCACCAATGGCAGAGGTGCTTCATGAGAACCTAAACGAGATAAAGGCAAGCGATGTTCATCAGCGTCTTGGATTGGAGAAGGGCAAGTATATTCTCCTTTCTGCACACAGAGAAGAGAATATTGATACAGAAAAGAACTTCCTATCGCTGTTCAATGCCATCAATGCAATGGCGGAGAAGTACGATATGCCTATCCTGTATAGCTGCCATCCTCGCTCTCGCAACCGGTTGGCAGCATCGGGTTTTGTTCTTGATCCTCGCGTAAATCAGCAGGAACCACTTGGTTTCCACGATTACAATTGCCTCCAGATGAACGCCTTTGCAGTCGTATCTGATTCTGGTACACTCCCAGAAGAATCGTCATTCTTCACTTCCGTAGGTCATCCTTTCCCTGCCGTTTGCATCCGCACATCAACAGAACGCCCGGAAGCAATCGATAAGGCTGATTTCATCATTGCAGGTATTGACGAAAAATCTCTTCTTCAGGCAGTTGACACAGCCGTTAATCTTTGCAAGGACGGTCATCATGGTATTCCGGTACCAGATTATACCGACGAAAATGTTAGCACGAAAGTCGTAAAGATCATCCAGTCTTATGTCGGCATCGTAAACAAGATGGTTTGGAGAAAATGATAGACAAAATAAGCTCGTTTCGATTCATATAAACGAAAATGCGATCTGCATTGATGCCAGAAAGTTCATCTGAAAATAACAAACGCATAGCAAAGAACACTTTAGTGTTGTACTTCCGCACATTCATTACCATGATTGTGGGATTGTACACAGGGCGCGTAATGTTGCAAGCATTGGGCGTAGAAAACTATGGTATCAACAATGTTATAGGTGGCATTGTGGCTATGAGTGGTTTGCTAACAGCAGCAATGTCAAAGTCTTGTAGCCGCTATATTACTTATGCTTTGGGAAAAGGAGACTTGGCAAATTCTCGCAAAGTGTTTAGTACTGTAGTGAATGCACAGATTATAATGGCCATATTGGTTGCCTTAGCATTGGAAAGCGTAGGTATATGGTTCTTGAATACTACAGCAGATATTCCTGAAGGACGATTGTATGCTGCCAATTGGGTAATGCATTGTGCAGTTGTAACTGTTGTTTTGGGATTGATTTCAGTTCCGTATAGTTCAACGATAGTAGCACATGAGCGCATGTCCATATATGCGTACATGAGCATTGTTGATGTGACTTTAAAGCTAATTATCTGCTTTGCTGTATTATATTATGGTGGAGATAGACTAATCCTTTTTGCTGTCCTTCAAGTTTGCGTAAGTTTGGGAATGCGCCTATTTTACGGTTGGTATTGCACTAGATCTTTTGAAGAAGCCAAATATGAAGCAAAGATTGATAAACCCCTTTTAAAGGAATTAACAGCCTTTTCAGGATGGAACATGTTGGGCAGTTCTGCATCGATATTCAATTCACATGGATTGAACATGCTCATAAATGTTTTCTTTGGCGTCACATTCAATGCAGCTAGAGGGGTGGCAAATACAGTAAACAACTGTGTTCAGAATTTTATTGGAAATTTCGGAACTGCTTTTCAACCACAAATAACAAAATCTTATGCTAAAGGAGACTATGAATATTGCTTTTCATTAGCAAGTAGAGGAACAAAATTCACATGGTTGATGATGTATGTCTTCATCGTACCTGTCTGTATGGAGGCGGATATGCTTCTCAGCATTTGGCTTGTAGAAGTACCTGATTACGCAGCACTCTTTTTACGATTGGCGATGTTTGAATCGTTAGCGGTACAATCAGGCCATATACTGTATGTTATTATACAGGCTGATGGAAACATAAAAAGGTATCAAATAGAAGTGGCATTCACAGCTGGTTTGATTTTCCCCCTTACTTGGGCTCTTTTTGCATTGGGAGCACCTGTTTGGACATGTTATGCGGTATATATAGGCGTGTACCTTACATTAATTAATTGGGTGAAGTTCCGTGGTATCTTGCGTGTTTCTGATTTCCCTCTGAAGAATTTCTTTGTAGAAGTGTTCAAACCTTGTTTAATTGTATCGGTTGTATCATTTGTCTTGCCTCTGATTATAGCATATTACTGGGAAGATTCAATACTTCGTTTCTTTGTGATGGTTCCAGTTTCAGTGTTGTGGACTATCATAACTTGCTATGTGTTGGGACTTACTCAAAATGAACGAAAATTCTTCATAGAGAAATGCCATACAATAGTTTACACGAAAGTATTGAGAAAGAAACATGAGAATTGATTTGTCTTTCCTCTTTTTAATGTAGATGATGGAACACAAGAATATCCAATATATTTCAGATTCTTATCTTTGTTCAAATTGTGGTGCCTGTTCCGCTATCTGTGCGAAGGATGCCGTCTCTTTCAGATGGACATCAATGGGACGTATGTATGCACAAGTGGATGCTGAGAAATGTGTGAATTGTGGTAGATGCGTGAAGGTTTGTCCTTCTGTTGTCGACCCTACACCAGCTGATTGCTCGGATAGGTTTGTAGGAGATATTAAGAATTTGTATGTTGGTAGAGCAACAGATGAGTCTATATTTAAGAATGCTCAAAGCGGAGGAGTGTGCACGGCGTTATTGACTTATTTGTTTGATGCAAAAAAGATAGAATGTGCCATTGTTTGCCAAATGGATGCCGGAAGTCCTACTCCAGAAGTTAAAGCAAGAGTAATAACTGATAAAGATGAACTGCTCAAAACTCAGAAGTCATGTTATACTCCTGTAGAAATGCTATCGGTTTTGAAACAAACACATGATTTCTCTTCTATAGCTTTTGTGGGCTTGCCTTGCCACATCGAAGGTCTAACCAATTTGCAAAAGGAAAATAAGAAGCTTTCAAACATTAAATATAAAATAGGTTTGATCTGCGACCGCACGATGTGTCGTACGGTAATGGATGTTTTCTCAACCTATTTGCAGCCAAGTGTTATCAAGATAGATTGGCGAAGAAAATATGATAGACAAGCGGGTTTTCATTACGAAAATGCTCCTGTTGTAGTGTTCTCAGATAAAGAAGCAGTAAATGTCCCGAACAAGCATAGATTTGTAATGAAAGAGTATTTTACATCGCCACGCTGTAGGGTCTGCTATGATAAACTCAATGTCATGTCGGATATAGTTTTAGGAGATCCTTGGCGTATGCAGAATGTAAATATGACAGAAGGAGAATCGGTTGTTCTCTCTAGAACAATTGTAGGTCAAGAGCTAGTAGAATGTGCGATGGGCAACGGCTACATATCTTTAGATAAGCGTGACCTTCAAGAGGTTATTGTAGGACAGCAAATAGAAGAAAGAAGGCAAAATGTCGCCAGATATGCTTTCCTGCTAAAAAAGGATATTCCTAATGAGGTTTCCTCTCATCTGCTCGCAAACACATCAAGTACATTCTTAAAAAGCAACGAAATTTCATCTTTTCTTAAACGTGAACAAAAAGATAAGAATGAGGTTGTGACTGATGCTTTGGAACAAATAAAAAAATCAATGGAAGGACCTTCATTTCTTCAAAAAGTGAAGATGTCCTTGAAATATAGATTGAAGATATTATTTAAGTTTTCTATATGAAATTTGTTCTTAGTGGGGTAGAAACTCGCAATAAAGGTGCAGAGTTGATGCTCTATGCAATATTGCAAGAAATAGAAAGGAAATATCCAACAGCTGATATTTTCATTCCCGAGATAAATGTTCGTCAGGGTAAATATTATTTGAAGACTACTTTGAATATTAATCTAATACCTGCAGATTCCAGTTTCAAGATGCATTGTCGAGGTCTGTTAAAACGATTCAATATGTCTTGGCCTTCATGTTTGTATCCTACAAAGATTAAGGGAGCTGACTATTTCTTTGACGGCAGTGGATTGCTTTTCTCCGACAAGATGCTTAAGAGGGAATATGACATCATGTTTTGGAATAATCTTAAGAAATACAAAGCTCAACAGACAAAAATTGTATTCCTCCCGCAAGCCTTTGGTCCAGTTGCAAAGAAATTGACTCAAGATGGCATTAAATTGATATCAAAGTATGCGGACCTTATTATGCCGCGAGAAGAGGTTTCATATAATTATGTCAAGCAAGTAGGCATTGATATGGCTAATGTGAAAAAGTTTAGTGATTTCACTAGCTTGGTTGAAGGTATCTTCCCGGATAAGTACGAGCATCTTCGCAATGGTGTTTGCATTGTGCCTAACAAGCAAATGATTAGGCAAGGAATAATGACATTTGAAGATTATATACAAATGATGACCTCAATGGTTGACATTATTGAGGAAAAAGGATTTAAGCCATACTTGCTTAACCACGAAGGAAAGGAAGATGCTGAATTGATGTTGAAGATAAAAGAACACATGAAGAGGGAGATTGAGACTGTTACTGATCTTAACGCTTTGGAAGTTAAGGGATTGATAGGATCTTCATATCTGTGCATTACATCTCGCTTTCACGGTGTTGCAAATGCAATGAATGCTTGTGTCCCATGTTTGGCAACGAGTTGGAGTCACAAATACGCAGAACTCTTTAAGGACTATGGACAATCCGATTGTGTGTTGGACTTGAAAGATCCTGATAAACGAAACAAAAAGATTGTGGAATTCTTGGAAACAGAAAGAAACCAAGAAATAAGAAAGAACATCGCTGTGTATGTCCCTAAAATAAAATCACAGACACAGATGATGTGGGATACAATCTGGAATTTATAAAAACATAGAGTGATGGAGAACAAGTATAATTATTCATTTATTATTCCGCATAAAAACATCCCTGATCTGTTAA
>JAKSLL010000100.1 GCA_024401215.1 Bacteroidaceae bacterium | reverse complement strand
TATTTAATATTTAATATCGCTTTGTGACAAAGCGATATTTTACTTTTCTCTGAAGAATTCCTTATAAATATCGTAATATACGGCATAGCAGCCCCAAGGGCTCACCAGGCGTTCCATTTCGCTGTACAGGCGTCGGTTCTGCCTTATCACCTTCACTATATCGCCGTTGTAACGGGTTCCTGCCTGAGCGTCGAATTCGTCGAGCACATCGGCAAACACCTTCGTCGGATTGTAGTTTCGGCTTACAGCATCGGTAGCAGCCTCAAGACAGTCGCACAGGGTGATGATGTCGATTATCACGCGTATATCCGACTTCGTGTTGTCAAAGCTCTCCGGATATCCGCCCTTGCCGTTATACCATTTGTGGTGACCGATGGTAGTGTCGTGATAGATGCTGAATGCCGGATCGATTTTCAGGAATCGCATGCCTTTTTCCGGATGCAGCTTCACGAGCTGGTATTCGTGATCTGTGATTGGTCTGAAGTCGTTGGCAATGATAGGTGCCATGCTGTTCTTGCCCAAGTCGTGGAACATGGCAGCCTGACGCACGAATTCCGATATCGAGTCGCGTTTGTTTTTCACATCATCGACTGTAGGGCATCCCGGGATTCCTACGAGTTGTTCGGGAGCATGTTTGATGAGACCTTCGACTAGAGTCTGAGCAAGGTCGGCAAGGTGCGAAGAGTGTGCAAAAGTGTTGATCTGTGCTGACATCATCAGCTGGTTGAGCATGTTCAGCTTCTCGTCAACCGAAAGGTATTTCAGAGCATTCTTGTTGGTGACAAAGTGTTCGATTGCCACAATGTTTCTCAGGTCATTGTCACCTTTGCAGATACGCAACAGCCTGGTGAATTCATTATGAAACTGTTCGATCTTATTGTGCTTTTCCTCGTCGTTCATGCTTGTGAATGGCATGATGTGGTACATCGACATCATAGGATCGAGCAGATGTGCCAATCCGCCACCCAATATTTGCTTTGCAGTGAAATCCTTGCCCAGCACAGTCATGCTGTCTATTCTTCTGTATGCCTCATCTGCGTCTATCTGTTCCAGAGCCCATTTCAGTTCTGGAATCAGGTGAGGCTTGCTTTTGAACAGCGTCTCGATATCTACCTTTGCCGAAGCCTCCTTTAGCAGCTGTCTGTTCTCCTCCGATGGGTCCTTCTGCCATTGTTCGAAGTAAGCATTGGTAAAGACATATGTCTCATAATTGTCGATAAGGGCAAGGCTGTTTATTGCTGCACCCAGATCTTCCTCGTCAAACGGTTTGTTGATACGAGTGTTTGTGAACTTCTCAGGGTGATCCGAATTGGCAAATTCCTGTATCCATTTCCAGCCGTTGCTGTTCAGGTTCTTCCTGATGTTTCTCATGATGTCGTCACACTCTTTATAAGAGATAAGACCGGCATTGACATAGATAGGCGAGAGGAGAGACATGATTCCGCATGTCATCACCAGTCTCAGCTGTATATCCGTATTTACCTTAAGTCCTTTCCTGAAGCCCAGATTGATGGCTTTGTGCAGCATGTTGTACGAGAGCGAAAGACCCAGTTTATCACCGACCGAACCGATCTGGTATTCGAATGAACCCAGACAATATAGACAAACCAGGTAGTTATACAACCCATATTCGGTCTTGTGATTCTTCTCATAGTATCCGACCAGAATATTCATGATATCTTCCGCCATGAAGATGTCCACACCCTTGCCGTTGTTCATGCACATCGAGAACAGGCTGTCGTAGTCGGCTTTCGGCACGTCAGGACGATTGAAGTGAGCCTTCATCTCATCGATCATCTTCTTGTTCTCGCGATACATGTTCCTGTAGGTATCGGCACGTCTGATACACAGGTTCACCCATGCATCTCGATCTACCGGCGCGAAGATACTGTCGCGATAGGCATTATATACTTTTCTGTTCTCACGCCACGTGTCAAACCAGGTCTTGATCGTATCGCTCGAATTGCTTGCCATCGACATGCAAGGCATGATGATGAGCACTAGTATCTGTAATATTCTGCTTTTAACCATAATTGCCGCAAATATAGCAATTTTTTTCATTTATTATATATCGCGCGCAATAATTTTGATGTTCATAAGTCATGAATCCGGAAAATTTGTATATTTGCGCATAATTATCAATTATCAATTCTGAATTATCAATTAAAAAAATGAGCATATTAATCAAAGATACAACACGCGAAGAGCGCATCGAGATCGTGCGCCGTTCCCTCGAAGACTGTGACGAGGGCTGTGAGTCATTCATGTCCAACGATGTAGATGAGATGTATCAGCCATATATCGACGGCATCAAGGAGCTGCGCGAGATCAACGCCGAACAGAGCTTCAACTTCGTAGTCTCAGAGAAGGAAATGCCAGGCCGTCACGGATGCGGAATGGGAGTGCGGTAAAAATTCGTTCCCAATTTATTCCTAATTTGTGTTCAGAAATAATAATTATTATGCCTCAGATAGTAAAAATAGGTAAGGAACTCATCTGTGTCAATCCTTCGCGCAACACCATCGACTACTCCACATCCGACGGACGCACATGGATGGTGAGATACAGCAATTCCGGCATCGGAAAAGTCATGGACCTTCTGTACTTCAAGGACGAACTGCTCCTCGTAACCAGCAAGGGACTGTACTATTCGCACACCCAGGGACGCACCTGGACCATGCGATACAACAACAATTCCAACTTCGACTTCCTCGGACTTGCCGAGTCGGGCAGCACCCTCCTTGCCACCACCTCCAAAGGTCTGTATTATTCCAATTCCCAGGGTCGCACCTGGTTGAAACGATAATATTTGCCGCATTGGTTTAATGCCTTAACAGACTCCCTGTATTCAATGAGAAAAATATATACCCTTGCTCGCTTGTCAGCACTTCTGCTCAGCGTGCTGATTACCTCCTGTGCCAATAAGGATGCCAAGGTCGTAACCAGTATTGAAGACCTTGATGACGCCATGATAGGCATAGTGTCTGGCACGTCGGAAGACCTGATAGTTTCAAAGATCTATCCTGAAGACCATCTGATGCGCTTCAACGTAGGTCCTGATATGTTCATGGCTCTAGAGGCAGGCAAGGTGGATGTGGTTGTCGATGAGTCGATGGCTCTGCCGATGATCGAGGTTAATTATCCGCATTTCAAGAGCTTCACGTACCCAACCGCTGAACTGACAGAAGTAGCCTTTGGTGTGAATGTTCACCAACAGGAGCTATATAGCCAGTTCAACGCATTTCTTGAAGGACTCAAGGCCGATCATCAGTTGGATAGTCTGCTCGCCAAATGGGGGACAAGAGCAGGCGTACTTGGACAGGTCGAGATGCCCAGAAGCCATGGTACAGGCACACCGATCCGGGTTTCTACGTCAGCAGACTATTCACCTTTCGCCTTCATCGTCGATGGCAAGGTTGCGGGCATTGAACCAGAGGTGATTGAGCTGTTTGCCGAGAGTGTGAATCGCCCTGTGGAATATTTCATCGTCGATTATGCCGCCATCGTCCCGCATGTCATCCAGAACATGTCTGATATCGGTTGCGGTGCCATTTCAACGACCGAGGAACGTCAGGGAAAACTATTATTCACGACACCATACACCACCTCACAGCCGACCTGCTTTATCAATCCACGTCGTAACCCGACTATGCCGAAGGTGGAGTTGAAGGAAGAAGATCTGGCACATAGACGTGTGGGTGTAGTGAGTGGCAGCCAGCATGACCTGTTCACCAGCACATTCGTCGATGCAGACAAGATCATGCGCTTCAATACGGCACCTGACCTCTTCAAGGCCCTTGATTCAGGCATGGTCGATGCTGTCTATTCGCAGGATGTTGACACCAATGCTTTTGTCTGGAAATTTCCTAACTTCGAGATCCATAAGTCTTCCATGCCAAGCCGCGACATTGCTGTAGGTATGAATAAAGACAGCGTGGAGCTCTGCCGGCAGTTCAATGCATTTTTGCAGGACTTCAAGGATTCCGAGCAATGGAACGAGATGCTGACTCGCTGGTTTGGCGGTCCCGAGGCTGACATAAGCGGCATGTTCGTAGATACGACCACTTATCAGACTGCACCACTCAGGGTAAGCGTGTCTGGTACGCACTATCCTTATAATTACATGGAGAATGGTGAGATCCTGGGCTTCGAGGTGGAGATGATGCGCCATTTCGCTGCGTCTCTTCATCGCCCGGTGACATTTGATATGATGCCTATGCAGTCATTCATCATGAGCCTCGTGCAGGGACAGACCGATGCTGTAGCCTCGCTTCTTGCCATCACACCAGAGCGTGCCGAGAAGGCGCTTTTCACAACGCCTTACCTGCATACTCAACCCATCTTCCTGACCAATGAAGCGCCAACGGCTGTGGACGAGACTCAGGTGGGTCTATGGCAGTCGCTCAAAGACTCGTTCGTCTCGAACCTCATCGTCGAAGACCGTTATAAGATGCTTGCCGACGGACTGTCTATTACGCTCATTGTCACACTGCTATCCGTCCTCTTCGGCACACTGCTTGGCGCGTTGCTCTGCTGGATGCGCATGAACCGACGTCGCTGGCTGGTGCGTTTAGCCATGTCATATATCGAGCTGATGCGAGGCATGCCTGTCTTGGTGCTCCTCCTGCTGATGTTCTATGTGTTCCTCGTACCGCTGAAGCTGTCGGGAGTAGCAGTTGCCGTAGTGACCTTCTCCCTCAATTCGTCGGCCTATTTCTGCGAGATGTTCCGCACTGCCATTTCCGGTATTGACCGTGGACAGACCGAGGCAGGCCTTGCGTTGGGATTCACCCGTCTGCAGACCTTCTGGTATATTGTCCTTCCGCAAGCCGTACGCGCCGTCATACCTGTCTATATCGGTGAGGTAGTAGCTCTGCTCAAGGGTACTGCCGTTGTGGGCTATGTGGCTGTGACCGATCTCACCAAGGCTGGCGATATTATCCGATCACGTACGTTCGACGCTTTCTTCCCGCTCATCATAGTGTCGGTTATCTATTTCCTGATTGCCTGGCTGATAGGCATGGCCTTGCGTCGTCTCACACGTCAGAAAGCAGTGGTAGCCGGTGACGTCGAACCTGTCGTCGCTCAGAACACTACAGACACTCCATATACCGGCTTGTCGTCTGCCCGAACCGACAGTACTGAGCCTATGATCGTAGTGCGTCATCTTGCAAAGACCTACGACAACGGCTTGCAGGTGCTTCACGATGTACAGGCCGAGATCAAACGTGGCGAAGTCATCAGCATCATCGGTCCTTCCGGCACCGGTAAGAGCACTTTCCTGCGCTGTCTGAATCAGCTTGAGACCCCAACCTCGGGAGTGATAGAGATTGATGGCGAAAATGTGCTCGATAAGCATGCCGACCTCTCTCGTATCCGTCAGAAGATGGGCATGGTCTTCCAGTCGTTCAACCTCTTCAACGGCAAGACCATCATCGAAAATGTCATGCTTGCGCCAATGAAGCTGCGTGGCAAGAGTTTCGAGGAGGCCCGTACACAGGCACTTTCCCTGCTCGATATGGTAGGTCTTCGCAGCAAGGCCAATCAGTATCCTGATCAGCTCTCAGGAGGTCAGAAGCAGCGCGTTGCCATTGCCCGTTCGTTGGCTATGGAACCTGAGATCCTGCTCTTCGATGAACCTACATCTGCACTCGATCCGTCGATGGTCAGCGAGGTGCTTGCCGTGATCCGTTCGCTGGCACAGAAGGGCATGACCATGCTCGTGGTGACTCATGAGATGCGTTTTGCCAAGGATGTCTCATCGCGCATCTTCTTTATGGACGAGGGCGTGATCTATGAGGAAGGTTCCCCAGCGCAGATCTTTGAGCACCCTGAGAAGAAGAACACTCGCATCTTCATCAACCGCATTCGTGAGTGCCGTCACCACTTGTCCGACGACAATGATTTCTACGGCATGATGGGTCGTTTCGAGGACTTCTGCAGTCGCAACAGCCTCGCACGCAAGACCTCCGACAATATCTACCACATCATCGAGGAGCTCCTCCTCCTCACTGGCAGCCAGGTGGGCTCTGAAATTGCGCTCTCATACTCAGAACAGACCTCACAGGTGGAAATCCTCTTCGAACACCTGCCTTCCCTCGCACCGGATCTCCTTGATCAGGACGATAATATGATTTCTGCTGCCATCATCCGTAATTGCGCGGAAGACGTGCAGGTCGGTGATGACAGCATCAAAGTTTCTGTTAAGAATTAATTATAATTGCTTTACCAAGAATGTTGTAGTAGAGAACACGTGCTATAACCGTTCTTCCTGCTTGTTCAAGACGTTGCTTGTAGGCGGTGAGTTGAGGAATGTACTTATGACCTAAGTAATGAGGGCTTTGTGGATCATTCAGTTCTTCCGGATCACCGATATGCGTCTTGAAGTCAACGACTACATCGCCCGCTTCTGTTTGCCAGATAAGGTCAATCTCACCCTTCATGATTTGCCCATTGCCCACAGGGAAGTTGAATGGATATTCGTGCTTGATCTCAGTCGCCTTGCCATATCTTTTGGTAAGCCAGTCATAGAGATCTCTGAGGCTTTCGATCAGATCATTTGGTGAAGAAATATATTTCTCAAGACCATAGTTGCTTATGATTCTTTCAGCCGATTCCTTTTGGGCATCAGAGTCATTTGCATTAGCATCGAATGCTGCATAGATATTATGAATGCAGGTACCAATCTTGTCGCTCAGAATTCTATGTTCATTG
Organism: Bacteroidaceae bacterium; assembly: GCA_024401215.1. Classification (GTDB taxonomy): domain Bacteria; phylum Bacteroidota; class Bacteroidia; order Bacteroidales; family Bacteroidaceae; genus Minthosoma. Next base: position 5,761 of record JAKSLL010000100.1, on the reverse strand, counting down.
CCATCCTTATCGGTAATGATATTATTGATGTCGATGACCTTTTCTCTTACTGTCATGATCACTGGTTCTGCCTTGTTGTCGCCATCAGTTGATGTCAACTTGCTAGGACTGATGTATCTTTCTGGAAGATCAAGATCCTTAATATCTTCGATGTCCCTGAGCCCATACTCCATAGGCATAGATCGCATTTTCTGATATTCTTTTTCGTCTTCGATTACCTTAAGGTATTCTTTGTATAATCTGAGCTTCTCTGGATATTCGTCCCTGGTTTTTTGTCTGGCTTTATCACCTGGTACTGGAGGCTCCTTTACACTCTTTGGTGTGATTGCGGGAAAAACCTTCGTTACACCATTGAATGCGCTTGGTTCCATATTTATATCTTGAAGCCATCGCATCTGGTCTTTATTGGCAAAATTGAGAGTAATCAGGTAATCTCTTGCTCTGGTAGCACCGACATATAGAAGACGTTTCATTTCATCGTAGATTCGCTCCTTGGTTGATTCGTAGAGAGGACTCTCCTTGATATAGGATTCCTCCAGGACATCAATGCTGGTGGAAATAGGAGAGGGTATGTACTGCAACTCAAATTCAGGAATTATCTCTTCAGTGCAATCTTCCTTCTGTATTTCACGCACTCCGAAATAATCTCGTGTCAGGAACTTACTGGCATCATAATCGCTCTTATAGAGAGAGTCAAGGAATACGACCGGCCATTCCAGGCCTTTGCTTCCATGATAAGTATAAACCTTTACGGCGTCCGAAACACCATCTTTTGCAGTCTCAAATTCTGAGAGAGAATTGAGATAGGTAATATATTCTTCTACAACAGGAGCTATGCCAAATCTGCTACAGTAAGCCTCGAAGCCTCTTGTCGTTTCGACTAGGGATTTCAGGTTCTGGATACGCACTTCGCCTTCGCCCCATTTCCTGACCTTATCATATAGACTAAGTTCTATGATCAGAGTCGTTATCTTGTCTGTAAGTCCAAGATTCTTTACGTGAGAGAGAACACAGTCTATAGGTTTGAGTTCATCGCAGCCCTTTGCCATCCATTTTTCCTCATCCTTCGCTCTGTTCTGAAGACGAGATGCAAGAATCTTTTCAGTTGGCCAATCGTTCCAAAGATGTAGTATAGAGGCTATCTCATGAGCATTGTCACGATTCTGGGACAATTGAATAAGACTAAGGATGAGCTGGACTTCAGCACGATCCAAGATTTTCTTCTCTGGTGCATACACAGGAATTTTCTCAGCTCGCAAAGCTGCAACAATCCCGTTTATATTTGAATTTTTTCGGCAAAGGATGGCAATGTCCTTATATTGTGCCGGTCTTAATTCTTTCTCATCTTTCGGCTCAATGATATATTTCTGGTTTTCTACGATATCTTTGATCTGACGGGCAAGATTGTCTTGGTACTCTTTGGCGCCGCTATTACCACCTTTATCCTCAAAGAACCATTGCTCGCAGCAGTGTTTGAATTCATCTCGTTCTTTTCTGTCTGCACTCATGATGGTCATTTCCGGGAACAAACCATCCTGACAGAATGCACTGTTAAGTATATCGACAAGAGACTCGCGAGATCTGAATGAGCAGTCCAGGGTGTCGCTCTTCAGTCCGTTTTCATCCGTGTTACGAGGTTCTTCTTTTGTTTTTGGCAACGGAGGAAACTTCGATGCGATACGATTGATAAGCTTTGTATTTGAACCTCGGAATCCATATATGGCCTGCTTGGGGTCTCCAACCCATACGGAGTTCTGCTCCAGACCTTCGTTGACAGATAATATCTCTGAAAGGAGATTGAAGATCTTCAGCTGCATCGGATTGCAGTCCTGGAACTCATCGACCATTACCAGCTTGTAGTTTCTGGCAATGTCTGCAGCTACATCCTTGTTCTTCAGAAGAGCAAGGAATCCCTTCTCCATATCATCATAGTCTATCACACCGTGATCGCGCTTAAACTGCTCATATTGCGCCATCCATATCTTTGCCAGGTCAAATACAGCGTCTATGCAGCTACAGATGATATTGCCATAGTAATCAGATTGTAACAGGACTTCAACACGTGATTTGCTGGCATCATCATCACCGGACTTGAGATAAGCATTGTAAAGTTTAACGTAATTGGAATAAGACTGAATATCAGTCAGCTTTCTTGCCTTATGATATGCTTTTCTGTTAGTATCAGTTCGATGGCTGTAATATGTCTCTTTTGCTTTCTGTATATATGCGATTCGCATTCCTTTATAGAAGTCTTCATCCGGCAAGAAACCCTCTTTGCAGAAGATCTTTCGGACAAGTGCCTTTGACTTCTCAGCACTGCTATCGATAGCGGCGATGTTCAGCTCATAGTATGTACATTTGTTGACAATAGCCTCAAGATCATCAACCCAGAAGTCTGGATTGTTGGTACTTATATTATCTGAATATTTCTGTGGTTGGAACTCCTTATAGAATGCATCGATAGCTTTCCGTTGCAGTTGCAGATCAGCATTGTCGATAAGCTGAGATACAGAACGGTTCCTGTAGATTCTCTTTTCGACATCCGACAATACTTCTTGCTCTGGAGTTGCATTAATAGCATACCAGTATTTGTTGAGAAACATCTGGGACACACTGTGTATAGTGCCGATAGCCGCAGAGTCAAGTTGAGCAGCTTCGCTGATCATCCCTTTTTCAAGCAATACCTTTCTTGCACGCGATTTTATTTCTGCAGCAGCTGCCTTCGTAAATGTAGTTACGATAACTTCAGACGGCTTTACCTTACCTGAACTGATCATTTCTGCGAGTTGGTGAGTCAGACGATATGTCTTACCTGATCCTGCACCTGCATTTATGTATTCAATCTTCTTCATGTGGTTATCGTAATTGATTCTTTAATACAATGTGATTCTTAAAAGGAGAATCAGTGTCTCCTGTTTTTATTATTCCACGGCTAAACTCTTCAATTCGGTCATTGTATTCTTTATGCATATACTCAAGTAGGTCTGCACATGCGTTTTCTGTGTCTAATTCTATAGCGGTTATATGATTGCCATGCAGGACATCGCTACCTAGTCTGCCCTCTGGAACATATAGGGTTTCTAACGAGAATTGATAGTAGCCTACAGCTACAATGCGAGCGTCAGATGGTATATCCTTATGTGTCTCGCAACCCTTACTGCCGAGTTTGTCGAATATCTCTCGGTAGAATTCAAGCTGGATCGATTCATTGGTCTCGAACTTCTTGTAGTTGAAATCCGAAGACGAATACTTGAAGTCAAATATCACATATTCCTTTTCAGATTTCTTCAGTAGCATATCGATATATGCAATACTGTTTCCGAAAGGTTCGAGTTCTCCTTCTATCTTTATCTCACATCCTACGGGTGTCAGGTTTTGATCCTTGATGATGCTCGATAGGGTATATGTACTGCTGCGTATAGTCTTGATGAAGTCTTCATACACAAAACGGTTGGCAGGATTCAGTAGTTCCTTCGCATCATGACTTTCTTTTGCATGGTCAACAGCTGTTTTCAATACTTCATCGAAAGCGTCTGGGCTGACTTTGCCATAGTCTTTGATCATGTTTTCAATGATGGAGTGCGCCAGTTTACCCTTCTCGATAATTATATTTGATGCTATGGTTTCATACATGTTAGCTTCCTTTTCGACTACATAGTCAAAAGGGTTCTCAATCATAGTCTCCAATGACGACTGACTTATTCTAGACCCACCAACATTGGCAGCTACACCATCAAGATCATATTCGGTTTTCTGGTTTTGACTGAAAATGTATTCCTTGCGAGGTTCTGTCATTTTGAATTCATTGGTCTCGAATGGCAGATCATCTGTTGAATTCTCTTTTCCGGAATACAATACAGTTGACACCATCGGATGCTCGGTCAGAGCAGTACCATTATCAAAGAGAGACTTGACCAGAGTTACGTTTTCTATTCTGTTCAGTGTATCTACAATACTGAAGTTTATGGCAAGCAGCATGTCTTCCTTGCTTGGAATAAAAGACAATGCATCCTGTTCAGACTTGCCAAGGAAGAAATATGGATATGTGAAACCGTAGTCCCCATTGCAGTCGAGCCAGATAAGAGACTTCGGACTATCCAACAGGCATCGTATATCGTTTACGACATGATGAGATCCAGTCATTGTCTTTTCTACAGATGTAGGTCTGTTCAACGATCTGAACGTACTGTCAAGACGTATGTCATCCTTACATGCAATTATCTGACCTTCCTTCACGTCCTGAAGAGCAAGCCATTCGTATGCGTCGGTCAGTTCCTTGAATTTCAATACCTTGCATTTCTCTTTAATCAACTCCAGTTGTTTAACTTCCGGATAGGAAACACCAAATCTGTCAAGCACCTTTGATATTGCTGCCGGAACAAGAATCTTAGGACAATGAACTTCTATATCAATGTCAGCAGCCAATAATGTGTCAATATGGATATACAGATCAGTCCATCTGTCAGCCTCTCCTGATTTGATGACATTATTGCAGTCGATGAGCTTTTCTGCCTCCGAGATTACCGAGAGTTTCCCAGGTAGTGAGGTCTTCATATCCCATCCGGCAAGGATGAGTTGATCGCGCCATTGTAGTATTTCCCTGGTTACTCGGTACTTCAGATTATCGTTTTTTTCATTCAGATCGATGCAGAATGAATTATAGATTGCGTCATCTTCCTTTATTGCCTTTGAGAGAACATCGAAATATACTTCTGCTCGCATCTCTTCATCCACTTCGTCTGGATAGGAGAGACCCGCGATAAGTTCAAGGCGGTGGAGGAGACCTATGCTGTTTTCTGCGCATTCGCCAAGCAAGCCGCCGTTTGGGCGACTTGCATAATCGATATACGCCTTGCCGTTAATGAACGGACTGTGGTGTATTTTCATTGTCTGAATTGAAGATGTTTAATTTTTTAATTTTTTTCCTGTATTTGCAGATATCATGATTCAAATCATGGTCCTCGCAGTCTAAATCGTCATAATAAAAATTCAGCCAATATTTACGGTGCCTATGCTTGCCTTCTTCTGTCTTGATTAAGAACGGCTCAGCTTCATATTCGCCAAGTTGTTCCTTAAACGAAGTATTCATCGAATTGGCATTTCTCCAGAAACTATCATTTTCGTCGTTGAGATTTTTAAGACCTTCAATGACCCTTCTGATCCTTATGTTATCATCAGTAATATCAGTGGATGGATCTTCGCCTATACCACCAGATATTGCAGCATAAATAGCTAGATATTCTTCACAATTACCTTTAGCTGTTTCTCTGTTTTTATTGTTGCTTAGATAGAAATCTTTTTTGTAAATGTAAATAGGTTCGTCCCTGACTACTTTGGTCATGTAAAAAATATACATAGCAAAAGAATTTGTTGATGAGAATGTAACTTCTTCAGTTCGTCCTGAGGTCGTAGTAACCTTAAGTCGATATTTATCATGTACACCTCCATTGTACACATTCCCCGTATTTACTATTTCCAGCTTAGGTCTGGCAATATATCCTCCTGTCTCAAAGAAACAGCGCATATATTCATCAGACTTTTCTCGTGATGTCTTAACATTGAAGAAATCATCAATTTTGCTCATATTTTCTCCGACAAAGTCCTTTACTAGTTTTATGCTTTTATCGCCTTTATATGATTCAAGATTGCCTCCCAGTTTGTCACGTTCCTTTTCGTGTCTTGCAGATGGTATACCTTTGGACTGCAATATTTTATCTATTGTCTCATAAAAAGCTCTAATTTTACTTTTGGTACTTGTATT
>JAKSLL010000010.1 GCA_024401215.1 Bacteroidaceae bacterium | reverse complement strand
TTCGCTCATTTTTAGATGGAGTTAGAGGAAGTCCCCTATAGCATTGCCTCGTAAAGCAAAGTTGCGTTGCCTCGTAAAGCAAAGTTGCATTGCCCCGTAAAGCAAAGTTGCATTGCCCCATAAAGCAAAGTTGCATTGCCTCGTAAAGCAAAGTTACGTTGCCTCGTAAAGCAAGTAGCTTTACGGGGCAGAGCGGTCTATGTTTATTTTATCGCCTTTGTCTTGAGACTGAGGGATATATTTCGTTTTTTGTCAAAAGTACAAAGGTTTTTAAAGTCATACTTTTGACATTTTTTCTCCCCTATATATGTGTATATTATACAGTTGAGTCAAAATGTTAATTGTCAATTGTTAAGTAATGGTAAAATACAATTTTCAATTAAGCAAAAAATATGTTGCTCAGAATCTCCTCCGCAGTTATTTACATATCCTCCATTGACAGACCTCTTTTTGCCACTTCTTTGCCACTGAACAAGCGTCGCTTCATCTCTGTGACTTTCTCGTCCAGTCGGGCTGGGGAGTACTTCTGAGGATTGCGCTTCACTTCGTATGCTTCAACATCGCCTTCAAGTGTTTCGGCTACGATGTCAATCTCAAAGTCATCGCTGTTACCTTTGGAGTTTACACCATTTGGTTGCCACCAACCACCAATCTGCTTATATCGACAGCTTTCCATCATCTTCTGACGGAACCAGCGTTCAAGAGCTATGCCTGAGAACGTTGTGTAGTCGTTAGTTATGATATTCTCCAGTGCTGGCATGTTCTGCAACTCTATAAGAGCCGAATATCTATGTATATAGCGGAACCAGAAGCGGAAGAAGTTTTCTTGTATCTCATAGCGTACCGTCTGGCTACCTTCCTTGGCTCCGATAGGACGTTTCTTCTTGATGATGCCGTATTTCTCTTCAAGTATCTTCATCTGTCCTCCAAGGCTCTTCATGCCGAGAGCACCCTCTATCTCGCTCTGCGTAACATCGCCGTGAGCTATCTGGTCGAGGATGCTGAAATACGTGCCATACTGTTTGCCGAACTCCTGGATAAGGATTTTCTTGCCTTCATCCACAAAGTAGCTGTCACCGCTTGAACAAACGTAGTGAACCATCTTCTTTACGTTTGTACAGCCGTTATTCATCAGAAGCTCTATGTAACGAGCCACACCGCCTGTAATCGTCCAGAGTGCCAGAAGGTCTTCCGAGGTGTAGTCTGGCTTGTGATCGCCAAGAATCTCCTTTATTGTCTCTGTATTGAAAGGCTTCAGCTTGATTGTGCTGTCATCCCTGCCGAAGAGTGGTTGCTCTTCGTCCTTGAAGATCTTTTCCATCATGCGGAAGATAGAGCCAGACACAATCAGACAGACATTTGTCTGCTTCTTGTATTCGTCCCACAGTTCCTGCATGTCGCTGAAGATACCTGGGTTTATATTGTCAAACTCCTGAAACTCATCAATGAAGAGTGTGAATTTCTTACGCTTGCCTATCTCCAGTATCATCTGGAAAAGTTCACGGAACGAGGTCATTCCCTCAGGAACAAACTCTCCAAGCTTTTCGCGCACCTCCTGTACGAAGGTTCTAACTAGAACTGTTTCAGTCTTTCTGCCAACAAAGAAATAAAGACCAGGAGCTTCTGCCTGCGTCTCGCTTATCAGCTTATACACAAGACTGGTCTTTCCCACACGCCTTCTGCCTGTGAGCACAACAAATCGAGAGTAGTCGTTGTAAGCCTGACGCTGCAACTCCTTCAGATCAGTCATTTCGCGCGTTCTATCGTAGAATTTCTTCATAGAATTTTATGGCTGTAAATTTTACGGCTGTAACATTTGGGTGCAAATTTGCAAAATCAACTTGACATACACAAGGTTTGAAGTAAGAAATACAATAAAATTTACCAATTAGCTTGTAGAAATCAACATTTTGTCTGCGATTTCAATGTGATATAGATATGTAACTGTTCATAAACATCTTTCAGTAATAGAAATATTAGCTCAATTAACACTCCTAATTTAAGAAACCCAAAATAAAAAATGAAGATTTACCAATGACAAATAAATGCATTGCTAAATCTTCATTCGTATTTAAATAATTATTAAGCTTTCGAATTTAGGGTGCAGTTGTGCGCCCCTGTCGGGGAGAGCGGACCCCTCCATCCTAAAATCGAAAGCTTTCTGGTTTCTGAATTGCCTTATGCCCATGCCCGTAGGGGGGAATAAGGTGTAGTAAATTCTGACCTACTGGCGGCGAACAGCTCGCACACTCCGACCGTAGTAACGGCTGCTGTTGATCCAGTCAACGTAACTCGAATCGAAGTAGAGGCCATACGCGAAGCTCGGGTAGCTCTCATTGAGCGAACTTGACCAGTAGAAGCCGGCGGCAGGGAGGAAAATGAACTTTCCATTCGCACCAGTTACTTTATAGCCCTTTACTCCTTTAAGTTCTTTCCAATCCCATGTACAATTATTTATGAGCTCATCCTGCTCTGCCTTTGTTGGCATGCGCCAGTCACCGCCCCATTTCACATGAGCGACATCATCATCTAACTCAAGCTCTGTCTTGTCGTCATAGAATCCCTCATAGCCATAATCGGATGACTTTGACATTGGAACATATTTTGTGTAGTAACCTTCACTTATGATATCAAATCCATCGGCATCCTTTTCTGTACTTGAGGGAGAGTATTTGTACGTTGATTCAGTATAATTGGTCTTTGTTTCAGTCTCTCCCCAAGCATAATAATCGCCATACTCCTCTGGGGAATTTGCGCCGATATTGCATTTTGCCCAAAGAGTGCCAGAAGGCAGACCGAGGTCAACATATTCGTGGCCATTGGCAAACTGACCATCGTCTGTTACAGGCTTATCATCTTTCTTTTCTGCTTCTTTGAACTCTACATTTGTGACTTCAGAAGTCTTAAACTCCATCTTGCTGCCATTAGCAAGGTTTACAACCATTGTCTGTGAGTTTGCCACATTCACGCTGCATGCGATGAGCATTGCAGCCATTATTGCTTTTGTCTTCATATTATTATTAACGATTTTATAAGTTGTCTTTCAAATATTTATCACACAAAACTCTTGCTTAAAGAGCATCTGTTCTTCCACAACTTAACATGAGTTTCTTGCAAAACTGATGCAAAAGTAAGAATATATGATTGAAGCTACAAGAAATATATAAAAGAAGTATAGCATTTGCAGCATATTTTCTATGTAGCAAAGACTTTAAACCATAGCTAACAGCCACTCTCAAGCATACGAAACAGCCACCAAATACAATGCCCTTTCACGTCTTGATGCTTTACGAGCTAAAGCATCTATACTTGACGGGCTAAAGCATCTGATGCTTAGCTCGTCTCGTTTCAAGTGTACAAAATATGCATTCTCGTCGCTTAAAAAGCAAGAAGAGAATTAAGAGTTAAGCATGTATTACTCATAGCGCCGAAGGTGCGGCATAACTAAGGCAGAAGTTGTGATTAAAATGTATCGGTTTTATTTAAGTAGATGTTCGAAATTATTTACATAATACACAAGTAGGCGTTTTCGATATTTTTATGTATTTTTCCTATGCGCGAAGCGTAACCTTACAGATGGATTTTTCCTGAACAGTAACCTCAATCACCTGCTTATACGATATAGATTGATATTCATTTCACTCTTGCTGCAACTATCATCACCCATGAAGATGAGTCCATCGTCGGTTATGGAAATAACATTGACCGATGTTTTGCCGCCAATATCTACCAACCCCTTATACTCTACAACGCCATCTCCAAGAATATTGTACACCGCAAGTCCTTTGTCTCTGTTATTGAGATACAGGCTATTGCCATATCTTGCTATGCGTGTTGGTGATGGGTCGCCGCTCTTGTTACTTGTTATGTCTGAAGAGTCCATCAGATAAAGCGTCTTCTGTATGTCATTTAAGTCAGACAAATCAAAAGATACCACTCCACATGCCTCTGGTATAGTTGAAGTTTTGTCTGGATGAGGAGCTAAAGTGGCATAAAGATATGGATAGTCAATAACTGCGGAAAAGATGTTTATTCCATGGGCGATGTCAGCGTATGTCCATCCGTCAAATTCGTTGTCAGCAGCAACAGTCACATTGTTGACATCTGTAATGTCAAGTATAAGCAATCCATGAGTATATTTGCAAACAACAGCATATACTCTTCCAGCATGTTCATAGGTTGTTATACCTTGACAATCTCTAAAAGATGATGGACGATATGTGTAGGTAAGTTCTGGATTATCAGAATCTTCTAAACTATACACATTGACCCCATTCAAGCCTGACACGATAAGACTCTTACCGCTCACCGCCATATCTGTCACAGGATAGTCAACATATAATATCTTTTTTATGTCGAGCGTGTTTTTATCTACTACAGTTATTCGCCCTTTATTGTAAGTTGCAGCATCAACATCTGTGTCGCTATAACGGAAATCATCAAAGAGGACAGCAGCTGATGCTGATGCTGACTGTATTCCTACGGACACAGTCTCAACATTGCCAACTTCAGAAGATGATGATGTGCCTATGAGTATCCACTCAGAACATTCCTTTGAACGGTAATACAGCTTTTTCACTCCGTTAGAGTAGGTTGCCTTTATGTTATACCAAACACCATTAGCAAAAGATTTAGTGCCTGCAGCATCATCTATAGACACCTGATAGGAATTGCCAGAAGGCAATAACGACAATCCATAAACCTGTCTGTCAGCATTTGAAAATAAAGGAATCTCCACTTCTCCCTTAAAAGTTTTGTCGATACGAATCCAGAAAGATGCTTCTGCCTTATCAACAGGATTCAAAAGCTGGTAGTTGATAACTGCTGTATCTCCGTTTTGTGTATTGATGCTAAATTCTCCGCTACGATTGCCTGTGTTTGGACAGCAGGTGTTTGAAATAGAATAATCAGCATTAGCTGTATGTATGTACTCCTGCTTAGCAACGAAATTGAATTGCAGACTTGAATACGAGTTATTACCTTCAGGCACAGCTTCCCAATCGACTTCGCAGTAATGGCTGCCTGAAGAATATGTGCTTTTCAAAGCATCGAGAGCCTCTTGACGAGTGGAGTAATTTTCACTTGATATCACATGATCCACTTCTCCTGAAACCTTAAATACAATAACATTGCTGAAGGTTGATTCATCTCTCTTGTATGCTTTGTAAATAAATATCTGATGCACTTTCCCTAAATCACGACTTATGGTGAGTGCTTTGAAGAAGGCATTGATTGTTGAATTATTGGACAGCGATGATGATGTTTTTGTGGCAGTATCCAATGACTCAAATCGTTGAGTTATCTGTGCATCTCTCTGATTATAAACAGTGAATGACACACGATAGCCTACATAAAGATTGTTGCCCTTATGTTCTATGGTTCGACCCAACAAATTGCTATTAGAGATAAATGGAGTGCTTTCCGAAATAAGAGTAGGATTTGTTTTGTCGGAGTAGTCTATCTTACGAACACCTTGAGTTGTTACAGCATAAACAGTATTGCCATCAATATATAAATCATTATATTGCAAATGTTTCGGATGCGTATAGCAACTTATAGAATCGTAGGTGCATTTGTCATGCGTTATCTGGCTTGAGTTGTTACTCCCCCACTTTATATCACTATAATCTGTTTTCTTATCAAAAGTGACGCTATCCACGCTGATTATTGGCAAGCATAATGAGTCTTTGCCATTATGAATAATCATACGGGAATAATCTTTTTGTGCAAGTGATGCAAAAGTGACAAAGATAAACAAAGCAGATAATATGACTCTCTTCATTACACAGAAAATTAAAAATACTGCAGCACTCACTATGAAGAGCCGCAGTAATTATATATCAGCATTAATATTACTAAATTTCAAAGTCGAGGCAAGAACGCTGAACAGTATAAGGACGGACTTTGCCGTTAGCAACAGCAACATGCTCTGGGTGTACAGCATAAGCTTTTAGAGCCTCTTCCGATTCAAGTGTACTGTCGAGCATAACATCAGCATTTGACGAGGCAAGACGGCCGTCAATATTTACTTTCACTTCGATAAGTCCAGGTACTTTGCCCATAAGTCCCTCAAGGCCTTCTTTGATACCTGCTTTAACATTTTTCTTTTCTTCTTCTGTAAGTTCTGGATTCAATGTCCAGAGGATAATGTGCTTTACCATATCAATTAATTTTGAACAAATCTACTTATGATGCAAAGTTACAATAAATTCCCGCATATATAGGCTATCATAATAAATTTTTCATATCTTTGTTCAAAATTTGATTTTACTGATACACAACATTATTATTGATTATTTATGGAGCGTTCTATTAATAAAATGACATACGGAATAATAGGAACAGGTGCTATTGGTGGTTATTATGGAGCCAAACTGGTGAAAAGTGGAAAAGAAGTGCATTTTCTACTGCACAAAGACTATGATTTTGTAAAAGAGAATGGATTGCAGATTGACTCATGCGACGGCAGTTTCCATCTTGACAACATAAATGCCTACAGCAGCACAAAGGACATGCCTAAGTGCGATGTAGTAATGGTGAGTCTAAAGTCAATCAATAACAAGTTGCTAAAAGAATTACTTCCTCCTGTGCTTAAAGAGCATACTCTTGTTGTGCTCATCCAAAATGGTATTGGCATTGAGGCTGATGTGGAGAAAGATTTTCCTAATGTTGAATTGGCAGCTGGACTTGCCTTCATCTGTTCAGCAAAAACCGAGCCAGGAAGAGTAAACCATCAATGCTATGGTTACATCAACATCGGCAATTACTCATGCAAGAATCAGGCTGTCATCGACACAATAATAAACGACTTCCGCGAAGCTGGGGTGGATGCCAATGAAGTAGAATACAAAGAAGCAAGATGGAAAAAAGCAGTATGGAATATGCCATTCAATGGCATGACAGTAGCTCTTAATACTCAAACAGATATCTTGCTCAGCAATACAAACACGTTAAAACTCATCAAGGAGCAGATGATGGAGGTGATTCATGCTGCCCAAGCATGTGGAGTAGAAAATATTGACGAGGATTTCGCTGACAAGATGATATATAACACTATCCACATGACTCCATACTCTCCTTCTATGAAACTTGACTACGACTTTAATAGACCTATGGAGATATATTACCTTTATACACGTCCTATTGAAGAAGCAAGAAAAGCAGGATACACAATGGCAAAACTTGAAATGCTTGAAGCTGAATTGAAGTTTCTTGAAGAAACAAAATCAGATGGCACAAAGAAATGATAAAGGGATTCCAATATGAAGGTCATCTAAACTCTGCTCAGTAAACAGAAAAACATTGATAGAAAACAAAAAAGGTGCTCACAATCACTCATGAGCACCTTTTTTTATAATTAATCTTATTTCTTCTTCTTTTTCTTCTTCATTCCATCGTAGAATGGCTGGCCTTCAACCTGTCCTTCAAAGTATTTAGCCCATTCAGATGCACCTTTTGGACCGCGAGCTGCTGTATAGCCTCTCTCTGCTCGTGACGGCTTTGTTGACTTATCACGCTTTGCAGATGCGCCACGCACTTCACCACTACCCTTCTTCGAACGCTTTTCTTCACGACGATCAGACTCCTTGCGTCCCTCACGTCTTGATTCAGCACGCTCGCTGCGAGAATTACGCTCTCCACCTCTTGAACTTCTGCCTTTATCACCTCTGCGTGAAGATCCTTCTGAAGAACTATCTTTCTTGCCTCTTCGGCTTTCTTTCTTACCAGAACGCTGACCTTCAGCTTGGTCTGTGACTTCAACATTAACCTTTCGTCCATCGAAATCTGCGCCAACCAAAGTGTCAATGACCATCTTTGTCTGTCCTTCTGGCACCTCAAAGAATGAGAAATTCTGCATGAGGTCTATACGACCAAGATCTATATGCTTGCCTTCAGCAACACGGTTGATGAATCCCATGAACACTTTAGGATTAATGCCATCTTTTCTACCAAGGTTGATGAAAAGACGAGTATAGCCTGGCTCTGCTGTGCGTGAATGGTCACCACCACGCTCACCCTTACGGTCTTTATAGCCACGTTTATCTCTGTCTCCTCCACGGTCGCCACTCTCAGAAGGCTGTATAATCTCTGGAGCGTTCTTATAGTAGTTGAGGAAGCGGTTGAACTCCATAGAAACAAGTCGCTTAACTATATCCTCTTTCTCCATAAGGTCGAATTTACGGAAAATTTCAGAGAGGAACGGAGCTATTTCTTCCTCATCAACCTCTACCTTCTCAATGTCGTCAATAACCTTATACAGCTGCTTAGCGCAAATCTCCTGTCCTGTTGGGAGAATGCCAGGCACAAACTTCTTCTGAATCTGATTCTCTATAGCACGAACCTTTCCTTTCTCTCTGACATGGATGATAGATATTGAAGTACCTGAACGACCAGCACGTCCTGTACGTCCTGAACGGTGTGTATAACTCTCTATGTCATCAGGAAGACCATAATTGATAACGTGTGTGATCTCGTCCACATCAAGACCGCGAGCAGCCACATCTGTAGCGACAAGCAGCTGTACACGATGCTGACGGAACTTCTGCATCGTGAGGTCACGCTGAGCCTGCGACAAATCGCCATGAAGCGACTCTGCATTGTAGCCATCTTGTATGAGTTTGTCAGCAATCTCCTGAGTTTCCATACGCGTACGGCAGAAAATGATAGCATATATTTCAGGATAGTAGTCAGCCACACGCTTAAGAGCAAGATACTTGTCGCGCGCAGACACCATATAATATATGTGGTTTACATGCTCTGCACCTTCATTACGGCTACCTACAACAATCTCTTTTGCATTGTGGAGATATTTTTTTGCTATACGTTCTATCTCCTTGCTCATTGTAGCTGAGAAGAAAAGAGTATTGCGCTCCTCAGGTATGCCAGCAAGAATTGTGTCGATACTCTCTGAGAATCCCATGTTGAGCATTTCATCAGCCTCATCAAGAACGATATTCTTCACAGTACCAAGCTTAGCAACTCCACGATCCATAAGGTCAACAAGACGGCCTGGAGTAGCCACTATCACCTGCACGCCCTTCTTCAAAGCACGAATCTGCGTTTCTATACTTGCACCTCCATATACAGCAAGTACATGCAGGTTATCAATGTATTTTGAATAATCCTTCAAATCATCTGAGATCTGCAGACAAAGCTCTCTTGTAGGAGCCATAATAACTGCCTGAACATCCAGACTTGTAGTGTCAATCTTTTGTAATACAGGAAGTCCGTAAGCAGCTGTTTTACCTGTACCAGTCTGTGCGAGAGCTACGACGTCATTGTTGTTGCCAAGCAAGTATGGAATCACTTCTTCCTGCACTGGCATAGGGTTTTCATACCCCATCTCTGTAATAGCGCGGAGTATTTCTCCTGAAACGCCAATTTCTTCAAATGTTTTCAATTTTTTTTGTTGTTTTTTAGTTTCTGAGTTCTTAAGTTTTAAGTTCTTGTCATTGCGTGATACTATCTACAACTTACAAACTAAAAAATAATAAAACCATTAACTTAAGATGAATACGATTCAGCAAATTCCTTGCTGATAGAATTATTAAAACTCTGACACACTTGAGCCGCCAACGCTTGTCCGTGTGCTATTATACGATCCCACTGCCCCTCGGTGATGCTTCCTATTTCGTCGCGCCCTATACCCTCTTTCATCAACCCGAAGATAATTCCCGCATTGAAATTGTCACCTGCTCCAATTGTTGAGACAGTATCAATCTTATTTACCATATATTTCTTTGTAACGCTTGGTGAGAAAAGGCAAATATCGCCATCTGCATCAGTACAAAGCATCTGCTTGCAGTAAAAACTCACCTCCTGCTTATACGCCCTCTGCGGATCAGATAACTTAAACATATTATTGAAATCCTCAGTAGAACCTCTCACAATATCCGCATATTCGAAGTTTTCAAGTATTGTGCCATACAATTTGATAGCTTCCGATGCATGTGTTGAACGGAAATTGATGTCATAATAGATGAAAGCTTCGCGCTTGCGGGCATAATCAAGAAACTCCACAACCTTGCTTCGCAAAACTGGATTAAGCACAAAATAGCTGCCCATCATTACTATGTCATCCTTATTTATTTCAGGCCATTCCACATCTAGACGTGCTTTTGGATAGTCTTTGTAGAAAACGTATTCTGCATCATTTCTCTCATTAAGATATGCAAGTGATACCGCTGTGCGCCCATCTTCATACATACATACATGAGAGTCATCTACACCATTATCTGCCATAAAATTCTTGATGATGCCGCCAATCTTGTCACAACCTGTCTCTGTAATCATTGTGACAGGCATGCCCAACCTACCCAAAGAGATGATGCCGTTAAACACACTCCCTCCTGGTACTGCAGCTGTTGGCTGCTCATTCTTAAATATAATATCAAGAATTGTTTCTCCTATTCCTACTATCTTTCTCATTATTTAAATACAAGTGTAGTTAGAGTTTTGTCATCAAATATCTCCTTTGCCACATCCTGAAGCAGCTGAGGTGTCAGTTTGTCAAGATGCTTATATGTATCATCCATTCCTTCGAATTTATTATAGTGAAGAAATGATTTTGCCATGTCTAATGCATAATTCTCAAAATTGTCGCATGCCACCCCTATCTGCCCTTTTATCTGCTTCAAATAGGCTTTGAACTGCTTCTCTGTAAGAGGCTCGTTCATTAGCTTGTCCAATTCCTTGCGCACAATCTTACAACATTTATCCACATCTTCCCTATCGCATCCGAAATATATAGTCCAAGTAGATGTGTCTGTATAGTTTGTGAGAGAACTTTCCACCGTATAAACAAGCCCCTGATGCTCGCGGAGAGCCACATTAAGACGAGAATTCATGCCTGGCCCTCCAAGGATATTGTTAAGAAAGTAAAGTGCTATGCGCTTACTATCTTTAGAACCGTATGCTGCTCGCCCTATCATCACATGAGCCTGGTGCGTCCCCCTATCTTCTATTATTGTCTGCATAGTTTTCCAATAGTTTCTACAGCTTTCTTAAAATCCACATCACCAAATATGAAAAACACCATCTTGTCTTTCTTGTATAGACGCTGGGTGAATCTTACTGCATCCTCCGTCTTAAATCTGCGCACATTGTCGGCTGTGCCAAGAATGTCATGCCCAAGATCCTTGTCTTTATATATTATATTCTCAAAGCGGTCGAAGATAAGTTCAGCTGGAGAGTCATTATAACTTTCAATCTCGTCAACTATCACCTCACGCTCCTTGTCTATCTCATGCTGGGGGAAGGTACTATGAAAGACTATATCAAATATCAGCTCAGCAGCTCTATTGAAATGCTCATTCATGAAAGCGCTATAGACTACTGTCTCCTCCTTATTGGTATAAGCATTCAAGTCACCTCCTACTGCTTCCATTCTATTAATAATGTGCCACGCCTTACGCTTCTCTGTTCCTTTGAACATCAGATGTTCGCAGAAATGAGCCATCCCCTCCTCTCCTTCCTCTTCATCACGGGTGCCCGCATCAATGCTTATGCCGCAATACGCCACATCCGTAGGTGAGGAAATATGAATTAGGCGAAATCCATTATCATATTTATATATATTGGCCTGTTCTTTCATCAGATTAATATATCAGCAATCCTGCAAGTCCACAAATAAGAATCATTATTATTGGGTGAATCTTATACAATCGAGTACCAATAAATGAAAACAGGAAAATGAATATGCTAAGTATAAAAACAAATATCGATTCTGAAGGGTCACCAAAATTCTCCTTTGACATAAGCATAATGGCAGCAGCACCAATAAGTCCGACAATAGCAGGACGAAGCGTGCCAAAGATATCGTTTATGAATTTCGCGTTCTTATGCTTAATAAGAAATCTGCTTATAGTAACCATCAAAATGAATGGCAGCCAGATAATGCTCAACGAAGCAAGCACAGCACCAAGAATGGCAGCCCATACAGGATAGCCTTCGTTTATTACAGCCGTATATCCTGTATATGTTGCAGCATTTATTCCAATAGGCCCTGGAGTTGACTGGCTTATAGCGACTATGTCTGTAAACTCATTCACGGTGAGCCAGTGATTCTTGTTCACCACCTCATCTTGAATAAGAGACAGCATAGCATAACCTCCACCAAAATTGAAGATGCCTATTTTTGAAAATACTAAAAACAGCTTTAGAAATATCATATCCTCACTTTATCAACAAAAACTATTACTTCTTTTTCTTACTAATCTGCCCGTAAATGAAACCGCCTAACCCAGCAGCCAATATACACCAAATAGGTGAAACGCCAAATCCTGCTATCAAAAGACAGCATACTATAGGAATCCACCAGTTGAAGCGATTGATTTTCGCTTTCTTCGCCATTGAGAAACATGGCGCGAGAATCAAGGCTACAACGCATGGACGAACTCCCATAAAAACCTTCTCCACATATATGTTACCCCTGAAAGTCTGAAAGAATATTGCTATCAACAGAATGGCAACAATTGAAGGGATGGCAGTTGCCAATGCACCGACTATGCCTCCTCCCAAACCTTTCATCTTATAGCCTATATGGGAAGCCATGTCGATGGCGAAGAGCCCCGGAGTGCTCTGCGCCACGACAAGGATATCCATAAATTCCTCCTTAGTCATCCAATGCTTGTTATCCACGATTTCTCTCTCCATGACGGGTACCATCGCATAGCCGCCACCCAGAGTGAAACCGCCTATCTTGGCGAATGTGAGGAATATATCTGTGTATATATTCATTAATTAAGCTTGCTTTCAACCCACTTTCTTGCATTTACGAATGCCTCAATCCATGGAGTCACCTCATCTGCCTTGCGGTCTGCAGGGTAATTTGCCTGCTGCCATGGGAAGATAGCACGCTCGAGGTGTGGCATCATTGCAAGGTGGCGACCATCTGCTGAACAGAGACCTGCCACATCGTAAGTAGAACCATTAGGGTTGGCTGGATAGCCAGAGTAGTTGTACTTAGCTACTACATTATACTCGCTCTCAGCCTTTGGAAGACGGAAGTTACCCTCTCCGTGAGCTACCCAAAGACCAATCTTTGAACCAGAAAGTGAACCGAACATTACGCTCTCGTTCTGTGGAATCTGAAGTGTGACAAACTCACTCTCAAACTTATGAGACACGTTATGGAGCATCTGAGCATAATCCTTAGCATCAGTAACAGCATGGTTGTTATTGATAAGACCAAGCTCTACCATAAGCTGACAACCATTGCAGATACCGAGAGAAAGTGTGTCTTCACGAGCATAGAAAGCATCGAGAGCAGCCTTAGCCTTAGGGTTGAAGAGGAATGCACCTGCCCATCCCTTTGCTGAGCCAAGAACGTCAGAGTTAGAGAATCCACCACAGAAGACAATCATATTTACTTCTTCAAGTGTCTCACGACCAGTTACAAGGTCGGTCATCATAACATCCTTAACATCGAATCCAGCAAGATAGAGTGAGTAAGCCATTTCACGCTCACCATTTGTACCCTTCTCACGGATGATAGCAGCCTTTGGCCTGTTGACGTTTGCCTCTGCCTTTCTTGCGTCTATGTCGATGCCATACTGAGCAAGCTTACCTGTGAATGTTGCAGGGAACTTATGCTCGATTGGCTGATTCTTATAGTTATTGAAGCGCTCCTTAGCCATGCCGTTGAATGACTGCTTAGTGTCAAGACGGTATGAAGTAGAGTACCATATATCGCGAAGCTTGTCAATATCGAAATGACGGTTGCGTCCATCCTTCTTCACAACAATCTCACGCTCTGCGATTGGGTGACCAATCTCAATGCAGCCGACACCTGACTTCTCAAGAGTCTTGATAATATCCTCCTTGTCAGAGTTCTTAACCTGGATGACAACACCTGGATTCTCTGCGAAGAGAACCTTTACAGGGTCGCCACACGCAATGTTCTTGAGGTCAGCGCGAATACCACCTTCTTTATTTGCAAATGTCATCTCAAGGAGGGTAGTGATAAGACCACCGGCAGAGATGTCATGGCCAGCAAGGATAAGACCTTCCTTAACGAGTTCGTTGACTGCGAGGAAAGCATCACGGAAATACTCAGGATTCTTCACTGTTGGAACATCGCTGCCAACCTTGCCAAGAGTCTGAGCAAATGCTGAACCTCCAAGCTTCAACGTATCGAATGAGAAGTCGATGTGGAGAAGGGTAGTGTTCTCATCATTTACAAGAACAGGAGAAACGACCTTCTTGACATCGCTAACTTCACCTCCAGAAGAAACGATTACTGTACCTGGGCTTATTATCTTGCTTCCATCAGGATACTTCTGAGTCATTGAGAGAGAGTCTTTTCCTGTTGGCACATTCACCTGAAGTTCACAACAGAAATCAGAAAGTGCCTTCACTCCAGCATAGAGACGAGCATCCTCACCTTTCTGTGAACGACAAGGCCACATCCAGTTAGCAGAGAGACTTACAGAGTCAAGACCATCTGCCATTGGAGCCCAAACAAGGTTTGTGAGTGACTCAGCAACAGAAAGCACAGAACCTGCAGCAGGGTCGGCAAGACCAGCCTGTGGAGCATGACCGATGGCTGTTGCAATACCCTTCTCACCACGATAGTCGAGGGCTACCACACCACAGTCTGAGAGTGGAAGCTGAATCTCACCCTGACATTGCTGACGAGCAATCTTACCTGTTACAGAACGGTCAACCTTGTTTGTCAACCAGTCCTTACATGCTACAGCCTCAAGCTGAAGCACATTCTCAAGATACTTTTCAATATCATTATATGAATATGAAACATCTTCGTACTTGCGCTCAACAGTCTCATCATTCATGTAAGTCTTTGGAGAATGACCAAACATCTGAGCTACGTCGAGGTCGAACGGACGAATGCCATCACCCTGCTGGAATGCGAAATGAGCATCACCAGTACATTCACCTACAACATACAGCGGAGCACGCTCACGCTCAGCAATCTTGCGAACATGGTCGATATGCTTCTCGTCAATGAGAAGTCCCATACGCTCTTGAGACTCGTTTGCGATAATCTCCTTTGAAGAAAGAGTCTGGTCACCGATAGGGAGCTTTGTCATGTCGATAAGACCGCCACACTCCTCAACAAGCTCAGAGAGACAGTTAACATGACCTGCTGAACCATGGTCGTGGATAGAAACAACTGGGTTGACATCCTCCTCGCAAAGAGCGCGAACAAGGTTGTTAGCACGCTTCTGCATCTCTGGGTTAGCACGCTGAACAGCGTTGAGCTCAATGCCTGAAGAGTAGCGACCTGTATCAACAGAAGATACAGAACCACCACCAAGACCGATGCGGTAGTTATCACCACCCACAACAACAACCTTATTGCCCTTCTGAGGCTCACCTTTCAGACAGTCACGCTTTGTGCCGTAGCCAACACCACCAGCAAGCATGATAACCTTGTCGTAGCCATACTGCTCAGTAACATCGCCCTGCTGCTCTGCATGCTCGAATGTGAGGACAGAACCACAGATGAGTGGCTGACCGAACTTATTACCGAAATCAGAAGCACCATTTGACGCCTTGATGAGAATCTGCTCAGGAGTCTGATAGAGCCACTTGCGGATAGGGATAATCTCCTCCCATGGACGGATGTCGCCCTCCTTGTCAGAGTTTGTCCACTTTGGATAGCTGTGAGGCTGGCTTGGAGCTACACCATTGCGAGGGTAAGAAGTCATATAGACTGCAGTACCTGCGATTGGCCATGAACCAACACCACCACCCATACGGTCACGGATTTCGCCACCTGTACCAGTAGCAGCACCATTGAATGGCTCAACTGTAGTTGGGAAGTTGTGTGTCTCTGCCTTGAGAGAGATGACAGACTCGATATCCTTAACAACGAAGTAATCTGATGTGCTGTGATCCTTTGGAGCGAACTGCTCAATAACAGGACCCTGGCTGAATGCCACATTATCCTTATATGCTGAGAGAATCTTGTTAGGATTCTCCTGTGTAGTCTTCTTTATCATCTGGAAGAGAGAGCTTTCCTTCTCCTCACCATCGATGATGAATGTGCCACCGAAAATCTTGTGACGGCAATGCTCAGAGTTAATCTGCGCAAAACCAAACACCTCAGAGTCTGTGAGCTTGCGGCCAAGCTGACCTTCCACCTTGTGAAGATACTCTATTTCCTCTGGAGAGAGAGCAAGACCCTCCTTTTCATTGTACTCCTCAAGATTCTCTATTGAGATGATTGGAGCTGGTTCAATGTTCACAGTGAAAATATCCTGGTTGAGCCCCTTGTACATGCGCTGAAGCATTGGATCGTGCTCTGCATCCTCATTCTCTACAGGGAAATACTCCTCAATACGCTGCACACCCTTGATGTTCATGTTTTGAGTGATTTCCACAGCGTTTGTACTCCAAGGAGTTATCATCTCGCGGCGTGGGCCGACGAAATATCCACCGAGGTTTGACTCGCTTTCTTCCTTTGCCTCTCCATAGAGCCAGCAAAGTTCATTTTTCTCTTCTGCAGAGAGCTCATGGTCAACACTTGTTGCTATGATGCTCTGAGCTGGTGTTTTGAAAAAATAAATCATGTGATTGATTATATATTTTGTTTACTTATATCCAAATGTTTAAATTATGTGGCAAAGGTACGAATATTTTCCCCTAACATCAATTTTTTCCATACTTATCTTTTTATAATCCATTGTTTTTCTTTATTCCATGCCTCACAATTGTTAATATTTCAATCCTTGACTTGCAAATAAAAAAATTGTATGCCTTTTTTGCGGTTGTGAGGTTATGCTACAGGTATGCTGTTGAAGAGATTAATCCTGAAAGTGACAAACCAAAGCATCTGGTGACACGAAAGGGTATGTTTTTCATCGTCAAAAGAGAGGCAATAGAAACAGCCAGTAACGATAACTTGCTTTAGCCCGTAACGATAACTAAAGTTGCCCCGTAACGATAAATTGCATTGTTAGGCAATTGTTTCAGCATTATTGACTTATCATAAGAAATCGTGGCTTTTTTGAAATATGTAATGATGAAATAATGACTTTTGAAATTTTATAACTATTTTTGGTGTTGCAAACAAGTATATGCCTTGCGGCAAGCAACTTTTTGAAAAAACATTTAAGGGTTAGGGCAGGTGCTAAAAAATAATTCTGAATACTTGCTTAATAATGGTAAAATAATCGCAACAGACAAGGCTTTCTATGAGCAATTACATACTTGATAATACGCATAATTTTGCTAATTTATTGTATTTTATAGAATTTTGACGCTGAAATTAATAAATACGCACGAATTAACCAATATATTATTCGTATATTTGTTGAAAATTTGAAAAGAATAATGGTAACAATAAAGAAAGTAGAGACTAAAAAAGAACTTAAACAGTTTATTCGTTTCAATTACGAATTATACAAGGACAATCAGTATTCTGTCCCAGATCTCTACGAAGATATGCTCAATACATTCTCCGACAAGAACGCTGCTATGGAGTTCTGCGACGCTGTGTATTTTTTAGCATATAAGGATGGAAAGATTGTGGGCCGCGTAGCTGGCATCATCAACAATAAGGCAAATAAAACATGGAATCTCAAAAATGTGCGCTTTGGATGGATTGATTTTATAGATGACCAAGAAGTGAGCAAAGCACTCATTGAGGCTGTAGAAGAGTGGGGAAGAGAGAAAGGCATGGACACTATCCAAGGACCTTTAGGATTCACAGATATGGATGCTGAAGGAATGCTTATCGAAGGATTTGATGAACTATCCACAATGGCTACAATCTACAACTATCCATATTATCCAAACCATATTGAAGCCCTTGGTTTCGAGAAGGATGCTGACTGGATAGAACTTCTTATGACTGTGCCAAAAGAAACTGGCCTGCCAGAAAGACTGAAGAAGATTGCTGAGATTGTAATGAAAAAGTATGACCTCCACATCAAGAAATATTCTTCAACAAAAGAGATTTCGAAGGAGTATGGTCATGAACTTTTCAACATAATAAATGAAGCATTCAAGCCACTTTTCGGCTATAGCGAACTAAGCGAGAAACAGATAGAGCAGTACATTAAAATGTATCTGTCGGTCGTTGACCCTAAGCTTGTGAGCCTTGTCACAGAAGCTAACGGACGACTTGTTGCTGTAGGCATCTCTATGCCATCTCTTTCTAAAGCATTGCAGAAGGCAAAAGGAAAGCTTTTCCCATTCGGATGGTATCACATGCTGAAAGCTCTGAAGTGGAAAAAGCCAAAAATTCTTGATTTGATGCTTGTTGGTGTTTTACCTGAATATCAGAGCAAAGGAGTAAATGCTGTGCTCTTCTATGACCTTCTGCCTATCTATGTTTCTGAAGGTTATGACTATGTTGAGACAAATCCAGAATTGGAACTCAACTCAAAAGTGCAGTCTCAATGGATATACTTTGAAAGACGACAGCACAAGAGAAGAAGATGCTTCAAGAAGAGCTTATAAACAACTATTCAATAAAAGCCTATGGGCTGCCAATCAATAACAACCATCGCATAATGCGGTAGAAGATAATAACACAAGTAATGGAAGAGCCAAATCTCAATACCAAAAAAGAAGCTGACAATTATGGCGACGGAAATATCATCACACTCACAGGTGTTGAGCATATCCGCCTGCGACCAGGTATGTATATCGGCCGCCTCGGAGACGGAACACATGCTGAGGATGGTATTTATGTGTTGCTGAAAGAGATTATCGACAATAGTATCGACGAATTTAAGATGAATGCAGGAAAGCGAATTGAAGTCGATGTTGTTGATAACCTCTCTGTGACTATACGCGACTATGGACGCGGCATTCCGCAGGGAAAGATGATTGAAGCTGTATCTATCCTCAACACAGGAGGAAAATATGATTCAAAGGCTTTCCAAAAGTCCATCGGCTTGAATGGTGTTGGTACAAAAGCTGTAAACGCCCTCTCAACAAGATTTGAAGTAAGAAGTTACCGCGATGGTGTAGTACGTACTGCTATCTTCGAGAAAGGAAAGCTTGTGGATGACAAAACAGAAAAGACTGATGAGGAAAACGGCACATACATACATTTTGTACCAGATGACACATTGTTCCTCCATTACAAATTTCAGGATGAGTTTGTGAATAATATGCTTCGTAATTACACATACCTCAACACCGGACTTGAAATATATTACAACGGCAGTCGCATAACAAGCCGCAACGGTCTTAAAGACCTTCTTAAAGATACAATGGACACAACATGTCTCTATGAAATCATACACCTCAAAGGAGAGGACATAGAGATAGCTTTCACACATACAGACCAGCAATATGGAGAGGAGTATCACTCTTTCGTCAATGGTCAGCACACAATTCAAGGTGGTACTCACCAGAGTGCATTCAAAGAGCATATAGCCCGCACTATCAAAGAGTTCTACGGAAAGAATTATGAATATGGAGACATACGTTCAGGTATAATAGCCGCCATAGCCATCAATGTGCAGGAGCCACAATTCGAGTCGCAGACAAAAATCAAGCTTGGCTCTCTCACTATGGAGCCTAACGGAGGTGTGAGTGTGAATAAGTTTGTTGGCGATTTCATAAAGACAGAAGTTGATAACTACCTGCACAAGAATCTCGATGTAGCAGAAGTTATTGAGGGCAAGATTAAAGACAACGAAAAAGATAGAAAAGCCATTGCTGGCGTGACAAAGCTCGCACGCGAAAGAGCAAAGAAGGCTAATCTTCATAATAGAAAACTGCGTGACTGCAAGGTGCATCTCAATGATGCTAAAGGGGAGTTGAAAGAAGAGAGTTCCATCTTCATCACTGAGGGTGACTCTGCCAGCGGAAGCATCACAAAAAGTCGTGATGTAATGACTCAAGCTGTATTCTCTCTGCGAGGTAAACCTCTCAACTGCTTCGGTCTTACCAAAAAGGTTGTTTATGAAAATGAAGAGTTCAACCTGCTTCAAGCTGCGCTCAACATAGAGGACGGAATAGAAGGATTGCGCTATAATAAGGTGATTGTAGCTACAGATGCCGATGTAGATGGTATGCACATACGACTGCTGATGATAACTTTCTTCTTGCAATTCTTCCCTGAACTTATCAAGACAGGTCATGTGTACATCCTCCAGACTCCTCTCTTCCGTGTACGCAATAAGAAAAAGCGCATAAAGAAAGCGGTATTGGAGAAGTATATGAGCACTCATCCCGATAGCAAAGGAGATTTTATCACTATGTACTGCTATAGCGATGAAGAACGACAGCAAGCAATAGATATGCTTTCACCAGAACCTGAAATCACCCGATTCAAAGGTCTTGGTGAAATCTCGCCTGATGAGTTTAAGAACTTCATTGGACCAGACATCCGTCTTGAGGAAGTCACTCTCCGCAAAACAGACCAGGTCAAGGAGTTGCTTGAATATTATATGGGAAAAAACACAATGCAGCGTCAGAACTTTATCATAAACAATCTTGTGATTGAAGAAGATAAACCTGAAGAGGATACTGAATTGAAAGAAGATGAGTAAGGTTGCTTTATTTGCTGGAAGCTTTGATCCTTTCACTAAAGGACATAAGAATATTGTTGATAGGGCTTTGCAAAGCATTGCCGACAAGGTCATTGTGGCAATAGGAGTAAACTATCAGAAAAAGTATATGTTCACTCTTGAAGAAAGAATTGAAACTATTCGCAAGATATATGAGAATGAACCACGAATAATAGTTGATTCTTATGAAGGTTTGACAACCGACTATGCCAAGGCTGTTGGGGCTGACTTCCTGTTGAGAGGAGTACGGTCAATCAAGGATTTCGAATTTGAGAGAGACATTGCTGAGGTAAACCGCAGGCTGACAGGCATAGAGACTGTGCTTCTCTTCACAGATGCTGAATTGGCGTGTGTTAGTTCGAGCGTTGTCAGAGAACTTATATCATATAATAAAGATGTGAAGGAGTTTCTTCCATAAGCAGGAAGATATGCATAAAATAAACACTCATACAGAACAATGAAATTAAAAATATACATTTTGATGGTGCTAATGTCTGCTGCTGCTGCTTTAGCTGCTCAGACACAAAAAAATGCCAACAATAATAATTCGGATGACTTGCAGCTGCGCAAGCTTTTTTATGCTTTCAGCGCTATAAATCAACTATATGTTGATAAGGTAAAAGCTGATAAAGTATCAGAAGATGCTATCAAGGGAATGCTTAAAGAACTTGATCCTCATTCTGTTTTTATACCAGCAAAAGATGTAGAGTCATCTAATGAGGTTCTCACAGGATCATTTGAAGGAATTGGTGTTCAATATAATATGAATGAGGACACTCTCATCGTTATTCAGCCTGTCAGCGGAGGACCATCTGAAAAAGTTGGCATCATCGCTGGAGATAAGATTGTCACCGTAAACGATAGCGCCATCGCAGGTGTAAAGATGAGCAGAGAGGAAATTATGAAACGTCTGCGTGGACCTAAAAACACAAAGGTAAAACTCGGAATCATAAGAAGAGGCGTGGACGGAATCCAGACTTTCAATGTGATTCGTGATAAGATTCCTGTTTATACAATAGATGCAAGCTATATGATTGACTCCACTACTGGATATGTACGAATCAGCAGTTTTGGAGCAACAACACATGACGAATTTATGAATGCTGCCAAAGAATTGCTGAAAGAAGGCATGAAGGACATCATCATAGACCTTCAAGGCAATGGAGGAGGATATTTGCAAGCAGCTGTTGATATGTCAAATGAGTTTCTTAACAATAACGAACTTATTGTTTACACTGATGGACGTTCTGCCGGACGACATAATTACCGCGCAAAATCCGGTGGCATCAATATAAATAAAGTAGTGGTGCTTGTTGACGGATATACAGCTTCTGCTGCTGAAATCCTTTCAGGTGCCCTGCAAGATAATGACAGAGGCATTATAGTAGGTAGAAGAACTTTCGGAAAAGGACTAGTACAGCGTCCTATAGACCTTCCTGACGGCTCTGTCATCCGACTCACTGTGGCTCATTATTATAGCCCTGTAGGACGCTGCTTCCAAAAACCATACACAAAAGGAGACAAGAAGAGCTATGACAATGATATGCTCGACAGACTTAACAGCGGTGAACTTATGAATGCAGACAGCATACATTTTCCTGATTCACTAAAATTCACTACAAAGGCTGGACGCATAGTTTATGGCGGTGGAGGTATAATGCCTGATGTGTATGTGCCTCTTGACACAACACAATACACTCGCCTGCATCGTGAATTAGCGGCAAAAAGCTGCATCAACCTGACTATACTCAAATGGCTTGATAACAATAGAAAGAGTATTGCAAAAGAGTATTTTGTTGATGCCTACAGAAAGGCTAAAGCAAAGCAAGTGGAAAATAAGAATTATAATTATGATGATCTTCACAAAGGATTTGAACTCTTCAAACAGAAGTTCGAAGTGCCTCAGTCAATGATGGATATCCTTCTCGACAAGGCTAAAGAAGAGAAAATAGAATATACAGATTCTGCTTTGCAAGCAAGTCTCCCACAGATAAAACTCAATCTTAAAGCTCTTGTCGCTCGTGATATTTGGGATATCTCTGCTTACTATGAGATTATGAATCCTACAAACGAAATATACAAGAAGGGACTTGAAGCACTAAAGGATGAAAATATATTTAAGGACATCAAAAAAAATAATGAACAATGATTTCTTATAATATAGATGGCGTAAAGATGCCGAAAATTCGCCGAAAAGACACAAGTGCATGGATAAAGGAAGTAGCTGCTTCATATGGCAAAAAAGTGGGAAGCATAGCCTATATCTTCTGCAATGACGAAAAGATTCTTGAAGTCAATAAACAGTATCTGCAGCACGACTATTACACCGATATCATTACTTTCGACTATTGTGAAGATGAAGAAATGATGGGTAATAAGAACACTATCTCTGGCGACCTTTTCATAAGCCTTGACACAGTTCGCTCCAATGCTGAACAACAAGGTACTTCTTACGAGGAAGAACTCCACAGAGTCATCATTCATGGCATCCTGCATCTTGTTGGGATAAATGACAAAGGACCAGGAGAACGCGAAATAATGGAAGCAGAAGAGAATAAAGCTCTTGCTATGCTTAATGATAAACAATAAACATAAAATAAAAAATGAAGATTTTTCAACACGTATCTGACATCGGCGACCTAAAGGTAGCCTTAGAAGAAGCTTTCGAAATTAAGAAAGATCGTTATAAGTATCAAGAGCTCGGCAAAAACAAGACTGCTATGCTCATATTCTTCAATAACTCACTCCGCACTCGTCTTTCAACTCAGAAGGCTGCGATGAACCTTGGCATGAATGTAATCGTGCTTGATGTGAATGCTGGCGCATGGAAGCTTGAAACAGAGCGTGGTGTCATTATGGAAAGCGATAAGAGCGAACATCTTCTTGAAGCTATTCCTGTGATGGGTTCATATTGCGATATTATCGGTGTTCGTTCTTTTGCTAAATTTGAATCACGCAAAGATGACTACGAAGAGAAGATTCTCAACCAATTCATAAAATACAGTGGCCGCCCTGTATTCTTTATGGAAAGTGCTACTGTACATCCTCTTCAGGCTTTTGCCGACCTTATCACAATCGAAGAATATAAAGACAAGACTCTCGTAGAGGCAAACCCTCTCTTTGGCGGTGAACCAGTAAAGCGCACACCAAACAAGCGTCCAAAGGTTGTCCTCACTTGGGCTCCGCACCCAAAAGCTCTCCCTCAAGCAGTACCTAATTCTTTTGCTGAATGGATGAATGCTGCTGATGTTGATTTTGTTGTTACACATCCAGAAGGTTATGAATTAGACCCTGAGTTTGTAGGAGATGCAAAGGTTGAATATGATCAGATGAAAGCATTTGAAGGAGCTGACTTCATCTACGCTAAAAACTGGTCTTGCCCTGGTGTTACTCGCCCTGAAGACTATGGAAAAGTGCTTGAAGACTATCATGACTTCTCGGACTGGACAGTATCAGAACGACAAATGGCAGTTACTAACAATGCCTATTTCATGCATTGTCTCCCTGTACGCCGCAATATGATTGTTACAGATGATGTTATTGAGGCACCTACTTCAATCGTCATTCCTGAAGCCGCAAACCGCGAAATTTCAGCTACTGTGGTATTGAAGCGTATTCTTGAATCACTCAACAAGTAACAGTTAACGAACTTTTTACTAAGCAAAGTATTCATTGATTTTTGAAATTTCATCAATATAAAGTAATAAAAAAGGGCTGACTCCAATGCGAGCCAGTCCTTTTTTACACACATCACATACATGCGTATAATGTTTTCAAAGTTTAGTGAACACTAACAATTCTTTTAGCTTTTACCATACACCATATTCCAAGGATTATAAATGGAATACTTAGCAGCTGCCCCATATCAAGCAACATCCCTTCTTCAAAATCTACTTGCTCTTTTTTCAAAAACTCAATAAAGAATCTGAATGTAAAAATAGCCGCAAGACAAAGACCAAAATAAAAACCATTGCCTACTGCTGTTGCTGTAACAGCTATTTGAGGATTAGCAACCTTATTTGCGGTAAATACAGAGGCATTGAGCGCTTTTCCATCAGCTCTTGAAGACTTATACCACTTATAATAAATACATGCCTCTATAACAAAAATAACAAGATATGCTATTGCTTCATATAACTGAGCAGGATGTCGTGGCACAGATATTCCATTCACAAGAGAATCTTTAGTATGGAAAATGAAAGCCCAAGGAACATCTGTTTGCTTACCAATAATCTCTGAATTCATTAGATTACCAAGACGAATCATACAAGCTGTTATTGGTACAGCAATAGCAATATTGTCAAGCACTATCCAAGGCTTAATCTTCATCTTTTTCCAATAGATGAAAAGAGCTACAATAAGACCTAATGTACCACCATGACTGGCAAGACCTTCATATCCTGTAAATATCCATTTGCCATTAGAAGCAAGATGAAATGGAATAAGCATCTCTAAAAAGCCTGTTCCGCTTGTCAGATAATATTGGGGTTCATAAAAGATGCAATGGCCCAACCTTGCACCTATAAGTACGCCTAAAAAGCAATAAAAAAATAGTGGTTCAAATTTATCTTCTCCTATCTTCTGCTGTTTATACAGCCTCTGTACTATGAGATAGGCAAAGACTAAACCTACACACCAGCATAAAGAATACCATCGTACATTGAATGATCCCAATGTAAAAGCATCAATATTAGGCTGCCAATCTATAAATGCAATCATAATAAGTAGGTAATCAAAATTATTTATATGTTCATCCTCGTAGGTGTGTTCTTAATATCTATACTCTCTTTTGATCACCTACTTAATTAAGTTAATAGCTATTTTAAAATAGTCCCTCCTATCACTAATAAGGATAGGAGGGGTATTAAAAATAAATTCTTTTTATACATTAAACAAGAAGTGCATTATATCACCATCCTGAACAACATAATCCTTGCCTTCAATACCAAGTTTACCAGCTTCTCTTACAGCTGATTCACTGCCATATTTGATGTAGTCTTCGTACTTGATAACCTGAGCACGAATGAAACCTTTTTCAAAATCAGTATGAATAACACCAGCACACTGTGGAGCTTTCCATCCTTTGCGGTATGTCCAAGCTTTAACCTCCATCTCACCTGCTGTGATGAATGTCTCAAGATTAAGGAGTGAATAGATGGCTTTGATGAGACGATTGCAACCACTCTCTTCCAAACCCATATCTTCAAGGAACATCTGCTTTTCCTCATAGCTTTCAAGTTCTGCTATGTCAGCTTCTGTCTGTGCTGAAATAATCATAAGCTGAGCATCTTCATCTTTAATAGCCTCGCGTACAGCCTCTACATAAGCATTACCATTTGCAGCAGAAGTATCATCAACATTACATACATAAAGCACAGGCTTTGTTGTAAGAAGAAACATGTTCTTTGCTGCTGCCACCTCGTCATCATTTTCAAGTTCTACTGTACGAGCACTCTTACCTTGAAGAAGAGCATCCTTATAACGAACAAGAAGGTCATATTCCACTTTTGCAGCCTTGTCATGACCTACCATTGCAAGCTTTTCAGTCTTCTTTATACGTGCTTCAACAGTTTCAAGGTCTTTAAGCTGAAGCTCTGTATCTATGATTTCCTTATCTCTTACAGGGTCAACACTACCATCAACATGCACAATATTACCATTGTCGAAACAACGAAGAACATGGATGATTGCATCACACTCACGAATGTTACCAAGGAACTGATTTCCGAGTCCTTCACCTTTGCTTGCACCCTTCACAAGTCCAGCAATATCAACTATATCGCAAACTGCTGGTACTATACGTCCTGGATGAACTATTTCAGCCAACTTAGTTAATCTATCATCTGGTACGCTAACCTGTCCAAGCTGAGCGTCGATAGTACAAAATGGAAAATTTGCTGCTTGTGCCTTTGCACTTGACAAACAATTGAAAAGAGTTGATTTTCCAACATTTGGAAGACCAACAATACCTGCTTTTAATGCCATAATTTCTAATTTTTATGCAAAGTTACGATTAAGCGAGTGAAAAACAAAATTTATTTATGTTTTTCCGAGCATGAGTAACTTCGACAAAGTCAACTGTTACGATTAAGCGAGTAAAAAATATTATTTGTTTAGTCAATGAACATCTATATCAATCAATGAGAGGCAAACCAAAAAGAGAATCATCAATCTCTTCACCAGCTTTTGGAATTGGAGTTTTTGATGCTAATGAAATAGTAAGGATAGATATTCTAACATCACCAGCTTTCATAATCTCTTTTGCACAAGACAATAAAGTTGATCCAGTAGTTGTCACATCATCAACAATAAGAACATGCTTTCCTCTAATATTTGAGGGATTATTAAGCTTAAATATTCCTTCAACATTTTCTTTTCTTTCTATATGATTCATTGTTGTTTGTGAAGGATTATTCTTTATTCTTTTTATTGTGTTATCACATATAGGAATTCCTGTTATAGCATTTATACCTAATGCTATTTCATAACATTGATTATATCCTCTTTTAAGCCTTCTATGCCACGAAAGCGGAATAGGAATAATAGTGTCTATACCATTGAAAAATTCTGTTTTTTGTTTTATCTCTTCTGCATAAAACTTACCAACCCACCTGCCAACGTCAGGGCGCTTCCAGTATTTAATAGAATATATTATCCTACGAGCCACATGTCCGTCATGATGAAACAGACTTACAGCTTTCTCTATAGGAATAACACCCCAATATTTTTTTTCCAGCGGGCTATGCTCAAGCAGATGATAGTCAGTGCGCGGCAACATAAGCATACATACCGTACAAACACATTCTTCCCCATCCATTAGCCTTTTATTGCAAGAAACACAATATCTTGGAAAGATGAAGTTTATTATCTGCTTTATTATCATGTATCTAAATCACCTACTATCTTTATCACATCATCCATTTTGAATCCTCTACCAACAGCAAATCTTATAAGTTTTGCTTTTATCTCATAATCAGACTTACCTTTAACAGAAGATTTTTTCTTTTGTATAATATCACGAAGAGTGTCTAAATTGTCATCATCATCTATTTCTTGAATAGCAATATCTATATGCTTTTGAGCTATATGACGCATTTTTAATTCTTGTTGAATTCTAACTACTCCCCAATGATTATATCTAAATTTATCACGGACATATGCTTTAGCAAATCTCGATTCATCTATGAATCTTTCACTTACAAGTTTAGATATGATATGTTCCTTTATCTCATCTTTACAATCATTATCTTCAAACTCCCAATTTTTCATCTTCTTCATCATATCCCAGCAGCAATACTCTGCTAAAGCACACAGAGCAGAAAGCTTTTTATATGCTTCCTGCTCTGTATATTTATGAGTTTTCTTCTCCATAAGAGAAAACCTATGTAACTGTTTTATTAGAAAATGTTTCCGCAAAGACGAACAGTTATAACTGGATATGCCTTAAGCTTTGTTATAGCGCTAAGCATTTTTCCACTCTGTGAATTGTCAATGGCCTTAATTTCTTTTCCGTGGCTGTAAACCTTTGGAGAACCCCAAAGCAATACACCTGCATCAACATTGAAATCAATCTTCTTATCTTTCAATACAGAGCGGCCATAGCCTACACCTACATAAGGACGAACAACATTTGTCTTGATATAACCGTCAATATTTCCATTCTCATCTGGTGTGAGGAAACCATCATTAATGTTAATACCAAAATACTTCATCTGATCAACACCTGAAACACGGTATTTAGCATTTGCTGGATCATTGTAAAGAGCAATCTGCTGATTAGCATTATAAGCATTAATCAAAGATCCAGCTTGAGAGTTATTGATATCAACTACATGAGAGCTACCTACAAAAAGACCTACTGTAGCACGGAACTTACATGTTGGAGAAGGATAAATGTCAAAGAGGAAACTTCCATTTACCATTGCACTTTGTCCCTTCATATCAACCTGTTCAGGTACATCATATTTTTTAACTGATCCACCATACTTATTATCCAAGAATGGTTGCATATTTGTATTATAATTAGCTGATGAACCCAAGTTGATATCTTTCTTATAGTAAATACCTGGTACAACTGTTACACCAGCTCTTACATCAACATAATCACAAATAGGAGTTGCCAAATCAACACCAATACCAGTTGATCCAACATTCAAACCTACTGTCATATGATTAAAACAATCTTGCTTCTGTGCAGACAAACTTAATGCAGATAAACATGCAAAAACAAAAGTAAAAATATATTTCATAGTTATTAATTAATTAGTTTACGATACAAAGTAACAAATAATTTACTTAAATATCAAAACAATTTAGAATAAAAATCAATTATTGTTTTTATAAATATCAATTATCCTACCTAAATAGACAAATTTGGAATGGAAATAGACACTATTTATATTTGGAGACTCAATTTTACCATTAATATCTATGTCACCCTTTTCTACATAGCATTCATCCCAAATATTAGAATTTATGAATGACTGAAGTAATTCAGCACCACCTTCTACAAGTACCGACTGAATGCCATCATCATATAGTTTTCTTAATATATCTCCAATATCTGTAGATTTAATGAGATTAAATCCTTCTTTCAGTTTAATATCTCTTGAAGATACAACATATCTCTTAGGTGATGTACCATACCAGCAACGAGTATCAAGACTTGGATTATCTATCTCGTATGTTTTTCTACCTATAAGTATTGCTTGATGCTCTGCCCTCCGTTTATGACAAAGCATTTGCGTATATATATTAGATATGTGTCCATCAATATAACCATCTTTAGACTCTGCCCATTTCAAAGTTACCATTGGACGCTGTTTGCCATGGAAAGTCATAAATCTTTTGTTAAGAGCTATGCATTCATCTTCAAGTACACCTACTTTCACTTCTATTCCAGCGTCTTTTAATTTTTGTATTCCTCTTCCTTGCACTTTTGCAAAAGGATCCTGACAGCCAATAACACATCTTTTAAAATGCTTGCTAACTAAGAGATCAGCACAAGGAGGAGTCTTGCCATAGTGGCTGCATGGTTCAAGACTAACATATATTGTACTTTCTGTCAATAAGTGTTCGTCTTCAGGTTTTACTGATGCACAAGCATTAACTTCAGCATGACCTTCTCCACAACGAACATGATAACCTTCACCTATAATTCTATCATTATAAACAATGACAGCACCAACCATAGGATTAGGTTGAGAGTTAATTCTACCATTTTTAGCTAACTGAATACAACGAGCCATATATATTTCATCAGATATCAACATACTGTTTATAAATTATCAACATTATTTTATCCACAAAGTTACATATTACTTTTCATTGTGAATAATATTTGTAACTATTTCATTATATAAATTTTGCATTGTTGATAATTAGCAATACTTTTGTACTATTAACATACTTATTAACACTTATTTTCAAGTTTTATAAACATACTTATTAACAAATATGAGTGACGGAAATTTTAATAGACAGCTACTTCCAAAAACCGAACTTTCATCAGGTTTAAGAGCAGGAAAAGCGCAAATGCGTACAAAAGCAGAAAATTCTTTTAAAAAAATAATAGATGAATTTCTTTCTGAAGAGTCAGAAGAACGCAAAGAAAGCATGAAAAGGAGATTTATGGAACTGCTGAGAGGATAAAAAATAATATGTTGATAAAAGTGTTAATAAGTGTATCAATAACACTATAATAATTTGTTGGCAAAAATAAATATCTTTTCTTGGATTTGACAAAGCAATTTTTACGGGCAAAGTATTTCAATTATCAAAATAAAATTATTGTTTTTTGCCAATTATTTATAAATACCATTTATTTGCATTATAAACAATCTAAATTAATGATTTTCAAATAGTATTATTAGTTATCAACACTATCAACGGCATAATAGTATAAACAAATTGGTTTTTAAAAAATAAATAAATAATATATATTTTCTTTATCTGTGTTGATTAGTGCTTTATTGGTTAAAACTTATAAATAAACAATTGACTTTTTTCTAAATTTCTGGCGACTCAATTTTTTTTGTTCAACCAACACATTGCTAATATGTCATACATTGTTAATTTTTTTAATAAAAGATGACATACAATAGTGACACTTTGTCATTTTGTTTCCTATATATATTATATGTGTATTATATTGGTATAATTTTTGTTTTATACTTAAGACGTAGCATATAAACAATGCTTCAAAGATTTTGCAAATATAAATATTAAAACTTAAAATACAAAACAACTATGAACATTAAACCACTTGCAGACAGGGTTCTTATTCTCCCAAAGCCTGCTGAAGAAAAGACAATCGGTGGAATTATCATTCCAGATACTGCTAAGGAAAAGCCACTTCAGGGCGAAGTTATTGCTGCTGGCAACGGCACAAAGGATGAAGAAATGATTCTCAAGGTTGGTGATCAGGTTCTCTATGGCAAGTATGCTGGAAGTGAACTTGAGTATGAAGGCACTAAATACCTCATCATGCGTCAGAGCGATGTTCTCGCTATTTTAGGGTAAATAACATATTTTTAAAATAAGAAAACTATGGCTAAAGATATTAAATTCAATATAGAAGCTCGCGAGCAGCTTAAGCAGGGTGTTGACCAGCTTGCAAATGCCGTAAAAGTTACACTTGGCCCTAAAGGTCGCAATGTAATTATCGAAAAGAAATTTGGTGCTCCACATATCACAAAGGATGGTGTTAGTGTTGCTAAAGAGATTGAACTTGCTGATCCATTCCAGAACACAGGTGCTCAGCTTGTAAAGAGCGTAGCATCAAAGACTGGTGATGATGCTGGTGATGGAACAACAACAGCAACAGTTCTTGCTCAAAGCATCGTGACTACAGGTCTTAAGAATGTAGCTGCTGGTGCTAATCCAATGGATCTTAAACGTGGTATTGACAAGGCAGTTACTAAGGTTGTTGAAAATATTAAAGCTCAAGCTGTTCAGGTTGGCGACAACTACGACTCTATTGAGCAGGTTGCTACTGTATCTGCTAACAACGACCAGGAGATTGGTAAGCTCATTGCTGATGCAATGAAAAAAGTGTCTAAAGATGGTGTTATAACTATTGAGGAGGCTAAGGGTCGTGAAACAACTATTGGTGTTGTTGAAGGTATGCAGTTTGACCGTGGTTATCTCTCACCATATTTCGTTACAAACACTGAGAAGATGGAGTGTGAAATGGAGAATCCGCTCATTCTCATTTACGATAAGAAGATTTCAAATCTCAAAGAACTTCTTCCAGTACTTGAGCCAGCAGTTCAGACAGGACGTCCAATCCTTATTATTGCTGAGGATGTAGAGAGTGAGGCACTTACTACTCTTGTTGTTAACCGTCTCCGCACTCAGTTGAAGATTTGTGCTGTTAAGGCTCCAGGTTTTGGCGACCGTCGCAAGGCTATGCTTGAAGATATTGCAATCCTTACTGGTGGTATCGTTATCAGCGAGGAGAAGGGCATTAAGCTTGAGCAGGCTACCCTCGAAATGCTTGGTTCTGCTGAGAAGGTTACTGTTTCTAAGGACAACTCAACAATCGTTGGTGGCAAAGGTCAGAAAGAGAACATTCAGGATCGTGTAAATCAGATTAAGAATGAAATAAAGAGTTCTACATCTGAATACGATAAGGAGAAGCTTCAGGAGCGTCTTGCTAAACTTTCTGGTGGTGTGGCTGTTCTTTATGTAGGTGCTGCATCAGAGGTTGAGATGAAAGAGAAGAAAGACCGTGTAGATGATGCTCTTTGCGCTACTCGTGCTGCTATCGAAGAAGGTACAATCCCTGGTGGTGGTGTTGCTCTTATTCGTGCTATAGAGAGTCTTGAAGGTCTTGAAGGCGAGAATGCTGATGAGACAACAGGTATCAAGATTGTTAAGCGTGCCATTGAGGAGCCACTTCGTCAGATTGTTGAAAATGCCGGTCTTGAAGGTTCAGTAGTAGTAGAAAAGGTGCGCAGCCAGAAGGGTGATTTCGGCTACAATGCACGTAAGGACACTTATGAGAATCTTCGTGAATCAGGAATTATAGATCCAGCAAAGGTTACTCGTGTTGCTCTCGAAAATGCTGCTTCAATCGCAGGTATGTTCCTCACTACAGAATGTGTAATCTGTGATGCTAAGGAAGACAAGCCAGAAATGCCAATGGGTGCTCCAGGCATGGGAGGCATGATGTAATATAATAAATATACAAAACATATAGTGAAAAGACTCTCGGGCAGTAATGCTTGAGAGTCTTTTTTTATTTCTTCTACCTTTCTTTGCTATTCTAATTTATTATCCTCATCTTTGTATATAAAATAATAACTGACTATATGAAAAAGACTCTTTCAATTTTAACTATGCTTTCACTATCTATCTTTGTCAATGCTTCCGACAAAGTAGAAATCACAGTTTCTAACCCTGTAAAAACTTCACGAATAGAAGTAATTGAAGCTGATTTCTCTCTTATAAAAAAGAAGCTTAATGGAGCTGAAAAAGTCATTGTGAGAGATGCTGATGGCAAAGAGATACCATCGCAGATTACTTATGATGGCAAACTTATCTTCAAGGCTGGAGTAGGTGGTAAAGGTAAATCACAATATTTTGTCTCTGTTGGCAGTCCTTCACAATATGAAGTACATGCTAAAGGAAGACTTTTTACAGAGCGTGGTGACGAATTTGGATGGGAAAATGACTGTGTGGCATACCGTATATATGGACATGGTGCTGCTGTTGGCTATGACCTTTTCAACAAGTCAACAAGCGAGCTTATGCTTGATTATTGGTATGCATCAGAGCAGAATAAAGAGATGCGTTCAGTAAGTAAACAGCTTCATGACAGAGGTTTTCATGATCTTGCTGACCAAGTATATAATGCTTATTGTTACCACATCAATCATGGTAAAGGTATGGACTGCTATACAGTAGGTCCAACACTTGGTGGAGGAGCAAATGCTTTGATTAATGCTGATGGTTCACTTTTCATGCCTCAATGCTATAAGTCGTTTGAAATACTTGACAAAGGTCCTATACGCTTTACTGTAAAGCTTGTTTATCCAGAACAAGTTTATAATGGAAACAAGATTACTGAAACTCGTATAATAAACCTTGATGAAGGCTCACGATTCAATAAGGTTACTGTGTCATATAGCGGATTATCTGCTCCTGCTAAAATGGCAGCAGGCACAGTAGTTCATAAGGATAATAGTTCAGCTTATGTTCTTTCAACAGAAGGAGGCTATCTCGGTTATGAAGACCTTGGTGATGCATCAGTATATAATGAGAAATATCGTGATGAATTGTCAAAGCAGATGGGTAAAATATATATCGGTCTCCTCTTTCCATCTACAAATATAACTACTTCATTTCAAGCTCGTGAGAATGGCATTGCAGTAGGTCATATTCTTGCTACAACAACATTCCAACCATCTTCATCATTCACATATTATTTTGGTTCAGGATGGTCACTCAATAACGAGACATCTTTCCATACGCTTCAAGACTGGGAGAAATTTCTAAGTCAGTCATCTTTGGAAGTACGAAATAAGTTGAAAGTAACTATTAAGTAGATAATATTTGATATCCTTATTATCAAAGTAACTAATGGTGAAATAATAACTTCGAAAAATTTAGCGCACTCTTCAATGGGGTGCGCTTTTTTTAATGAAATATGATAAATAGCTATTCTTTATACTTCATATATATGTCATTATGAAAAATTCATTATGAAAAATTCATAATTATATTTTATTATTGAAAATAAAGTTGTTATCTTTGCAAAAAACTAATTTATAAGTAGGTGTTCATAATTATTTAAATATAGAAAATGCCTACTTGTGTATTACATAAATAATTTTGAACATCTACTTATGAGTACAAAACTTGCAAATCCTTTTGTTATAACAGGAAGAATACCTGCTGAATATTTCTGTGATAGAGTGGAAGAGACTAAAAGAATAGTAAGAGTTGTTACTAACGAAGGTAACATAGTACTAATGTCTCCACGAAGAATGGGTAAGTCAAGATTAGTGCAGCATTGTTTGTCTTTTCCAGCTATATCTGAACATTATAATACTTTCTATATTGACTTACTTCATACATCAAGTCTGCGAGAGTTTACATACATATTTGGCAAGACAGTATTCAAGTCATTGACAAATTTTGGTCAGAAAGTAATGCTTTCTTTTGTACAGGCTTTGCAGTCTCTTTCAGGAACATTCGGTTTAGATGCATCTACTGGATTGCCTACATTCACAATAGAGATTAGTAGGATTGTATCTCCTGAATTTACTCTGGGAGAGATATTCTCATGGCTTGAATCTGTAGATATTCCAAGCATAATATGTTTTGACGAATTTCAGCAAATAAGCAATTATCCAGAGAATAAGAATGGGGAAGTAGAGGCATTGTTAAGAAGTCACATACAACACATGAGAAATGCACGTTTCATATATTCTGGAAGTGAACGCCATTTACTTATGGAAATGTTTTTCACAAAGGCTAAACCATTCTATAATAGTGCTGATCAGTTAAACCTCAAATCAATAAACATAGATGTTTATGCTGACTTTGCATCATCGATGTTTAGAGCATACGGCAAAGATATTGATGAAGAAGTGGTGCGTAAATATTTCAATAAACTTGATGGCACTACATATTATATTCAAAAACTCATGCACGAAAGTTTCATAGATTGTGCCTCTGGTGAAAAGTGCAACGAGAGTGTGGTAGAAGCAGCATTGCAGTCTATCATTGAAGAGAAAAGTGATAATTTCGACTATATGCTTGGCACACTTACTGAAAGACAGAAAGATGCCCTGTTTGCAATAGCAAAAGAAGGACAAGCTGACCATATTATGAGCGTTGCATTTATAAAAAAACATGGAATTGCTTCACCAAGTGTGATGCAAACTGCTGTAAACAAATTGCTTCAGATGGATCTTATTACAGTTGAAAATGGAGTTTATAGTGTTTCAGACATTCTATTGCGAATATATTTGCAAAGCATTAGGTAAAAAGAAACCTGTGAATAAATATCGTTATAAGTGAAAATAGATAAAATGATAGCCGTCCAGTTTTTGGGCGGCTATCTTTTTATCACAATATTTATTGTGAATGGTTATACCTTCATATTGAAGGATCTCCACTTTTATATTTAGAAGAATTGATTTTGTTATGAATTTCGTATATGAATGATCATCTTACTTTGCTGATGGAATAGAAAGCACAGTAGGGTAGTCATGAGCATCAAGGCGGATTTGCTGTGGATTGAGTGTGAATGAACCCTTATTGCTGTCAAAGTCTGCATAGGTAAGTACTGTTTCTTCATTGTTGTAGTGTACCATGTAGATATTGAGTGGCTGCCACTTGCATTTATTTTCATTCCATGTGAAACCAATCTTTGTTGTTACTCTGCCTTGTTCATCGGTAGTGTACTCGTACTTAATATCTTCCCCTTTAGAGTTGGTTGTGAGAAGCACCTTGTTTGGAACAGTCTTTGTCACGATAGATGGTGCTGGATTTGCTTCTACTACTGGGTGACTTTCAGGAAACTTATTTGATGCATTTACAAATGTTGCTACCATTGTTGCAGCTGCTGCGATGAAAAGTTTGATATTCTGTGTCATAATTATGTATTTTTTTGTTGTTAATATTCTTGTTTTCTTATTAGATGATTTTACTTTTACTACATAAATAAAGCTGATTACTTATCTGATGGGATAATGAACGCATTAGGGTAGTCATTGGCATCGAAACGAATCTGTTGAGGGTGAAGTCTGAATGAACCTCTATATTTATCATAGTCAGCGTATGTAAGTACTGTCTCATTTTCGCTGTAGTATATCATGTAGATGTTCAATGGCTGCCATTTTCCTTTCTTTTCGTTCCATGTGAAACAAACCTTTGTTGTTACTCTGCCTTGTTCGTCAGTAGTGTATTCGTACTTAATATCTTCGCCTTTAGAATTTGTTGTGAGAAGTACTTTGTTTGGGATTGTCTTAGTTATTACAGATGGGGCAGGATCTGCTACTACTACTGGCTTATTCTCAGGAAGCTTATTTGATGCGTTTACTAATGTTGCTGCCATTGTTGCAGCTGCTGCGATGAAAAGTTTGAAATTGTGTGTCATAATTTTTTATTTTTTTAATTAGTTAATATTCTTTTTTATTCTCAGAGCGGTAAGCGTCTCTGATTTTCTGATGCAAAGTTATGGAGTCTTTTAATG
This sequence comes from Bacteroidaceae bacterium, assembly GCA_024401215.1. Classification (GTDB taxonomy): domain Bacteria; phylum Bacteroidota; class Bacteroidia; order Bacteroidales; family Bacteroidaceae; genus Minthosoma. Next base: position 40,057 of record JAKSLL010000010.1, on the reverse strand, counting down.
ATGGCAATGGAATTTTTATTGCCGAAAGGCGTGTTGTAAAATTATTATACAGAAGTGTGTAAAAATATTTTACACCTGTACTATCACAGTAGTACACTGACATCATTTTTATAGCTTTTCATGATGAATTTGTATTTACTTTTTGTTTGTTATTCTCTTCATTATTTATTACAGGCATACAGAAAATGCTATCAAATAGATTGTATGCCTTCTTTCTATAATATGAATGATTTACTGGACTATAAATTATAAGACAATCTCTTGTATAAAATGGACAAAAGCAATTATCTGATAATATAATGCACTATAAATGAAAGTGTTTTGTTGTAATTGGTAGTAATTTTGCAGCGGATAAAATGATGTAACTCATAGATATTGTAAAATAGGTTATTATTAAAAGTGTACTATTAGTTATTTTTTTGTATAGGATTGAAAAAGGGACAGGTTGAAAATAGTTAATCATAGGTTATATGTATTGGTTTGTGAATTGTTGATTTATACCTCCTCCATTCGTAAAGATGGGAAAAGTAATAGGATAGATTGTTATAATGTTATTCATGAAGATTATGCAAGTATAAATAAAGTAATGATAGTATGGAGATAGGTATTTTTTTCTTTGGGATAACAAAAAGACTTTAACTGACTAACTAACACTCTAAGATGGCAAAATCGAATTATTGGTAACTATATAAACTTAGAGGTCATAACTATAATGACAATTAGTAAGTAGTTGAAATCAGAAATGGAGTGTTTCTTCAGTTTGAAAATGACTGAGAAGCACTCCATTTATTATTATCTAATTCAACTTTAGTAAGTATGCAACTTGCTCGTTTTGAGGAGTTAAAGTGGAGTTAAATAGGAGTTATCGCTTCGCTCGTAGTTAAAGAGACGTTTGCCATGTCAGACATTTGTCACTTTAACTACCCTTTAACTTCTCTTTAACTACCCTTTAACTACACAACAAGTGGAGCGAAACTTGTATTATCTAACCTGCATTATTCATAAATTCATGCTGATTGATGATACAGCATCAACTACCTCTTCAGGCTTGTCCACTATTACTGTCGCACCACATTCTATGAGCCAATCCCTATCACGAAATCCCCAAGAAACTGCAATACATGGCAGCTGAGAGTTTTTTGCTGTCAGAAGGTCCACTTCGGAGTCACCTATATATATGCACTCAGTCTTGGATATTGTACGATGGTGAAGTTCTGAGAGTTGAAAAATGGCTTTATCTACCATGTCTGGGGCAGGTTTTCTTTTCACATCAGGCGTCTCTCCTAAAGCTGTGTCTATATATTCTGAGAAGAAAGACTTGTAGAGGTCCTTAACAGCGAAGTCTGGTTTGTTAGATACTATAGCTGTTATATAGCCTCTCTCCTTGCATTTAGAAAGCATAGATATTATGCCTTCGTAAGGTGATGTCTTGTCGGCTGAATGCATTGAATAATGGTTGCGGAAGGTGTCAAGAATGGCATCTTTATCTTTTTCTGATAGTGGCGATGAAGATGATTTCTCTATGCTTTTATATATGAGATTTTTCATTCCATTGCCAAGCAGGCTACGAGTATCCTGTATGGTGTTTGGTGTCAATCCTGCTTCTTTCAATGCGTATGACACACTATTGTGAAGGTCATCAAGTGTATTGAGAAGTGTGCCGTCAAGGTCAAATATGAGTGTTGTAATCATTTATAAATATATTCAAATTTTAGTACAAAATTATGTAATAATCTTCGTTAATTCAAATATTATCAATACTTTTGTAGGTAGATTTCTAACTAAATAACGCTATAATGAAAAAATTACTAACTACTTTATTTGTTTTATCTCTTGCCGTCCCTTTTGTTAATGCTGTTGAGAAGGAAAATATTAATGTCTCTTATGCTGGGCAGAAGACGGTGAATAGGAATATGAATGGTCAGTTGTGGCTTGACACAGATGGCAATCATATCAATGCCCATGGCGGCAATATCATCAAGTATAAAGGCACTTACTATTGGTATGGTGAAAATAGGCCTTATCGTGGTGGAACAACAGAAGCTGGCATATCTGTTTATTCTTCAAAAGACCTTTTGTCATGGAAGAATGAAGGTGTAGCTCTTTCTGTTAGCAAGGAAGCCGGACACGACATTGAGAAAGGCTGTATTATGGAAAGACCAAAGGTGTTGTACAACAAGAAGACCAAGAAGTTTGTGATGCTTTTCCACCTCGAACTTAAAGGCAGAGGATATGAAGCAGCACGCGTAGCTTTTGCTCAGAGTGATTCGCCTGTTGGTCCTTTCACATTTATCCGTAGCACGCGCATCAACGCTGGTAAGTGGCCTTTCAATATGAGTGATAGCGAAATAGAGGAAGCTAAAACTACTGATGCAGCGAAATGGAAGGATTGGTGGACACCAGAATGGATGGCAGAGACAAAAAAAGGCATGTATCTGTGGCGTGATATGAAAGGAGGGCAGATGAGCCGTGATATGACTCTTTATACTGATGATGACGGCAAGGTGTATCATATCACTTCATCGCAGGAGAATCTCACTCTGCTCATTAGTGAGTTGACGGATGACTATCTCGACTACACTGGCAAGTATGTTATGGTGGCTCCTGGTGGCCAGAATGAGGCACCTTGCATATTCAAGAAAGATAACAAATATTGGATGATATGCAGCGGATGCACAGGATGGGCTCCTAATGAAGCAAGAATGTTTGTCAGCGATAATATATGGGGTACATGGAAACAGTTGCCTTCACCATTTGTTGGTGTGGCTACCGACTATAAGAATATGCCTGCAAACAAGACTTTTGGGGCACAGGGCACATACATCATGCAGGTTAAAGACAGGTTTATCTTTATGGCTGATATATGGAATCCTGGTCATCTCTCACAGTCTTTGCATCTGTGGCTACCGATAGATTTTGATGCTAATGGCACTCCTGTCATCAAGTGGCGAAAAGATTGGATGGAGAAGTAGCATTATCATAACGTATAATATAAAATGCCAGCTTGGAGAAATGTTTCAAGCTGGCATTTTATATATTCTCTTTTTTCTCAGTCATAAGTATGTAATCATTATTATTCATCCTCTTAAGCCTCTTAGGTGTGTTCTTAAATATTTTGATTACTTAATTCAAGAGTTTCGCACGTCGTGTTCTGGCTGGAAGCCAGTATCTTAGTAACTGGTTGCATCGACGAAGGAGATGCTGCCGGACACAAAGAACCACCCGACTCAGGTGCCTGGAGGGCACTACCTTGCCTAGCGAATGAGGTACTGCCCTCCAGGCAGATGTTACTTTGTATCCTGATTCAGAGGGCGTTGCCCCAGGTTACTGACCGCTTCTACGAGGCTGTAGTGCCTTCCAGGCATACGTACGAAACTTGAATTGATAATTCTGGAGAATTTGTTGTGTATGACATACATGGTAGAATGCGTAATGTTAATGAGCAACTTAGACCAGGGTTTCATATTAGGAATGGCAGAAAGTTTGTTGTAAGGTAGTTTCAAATTGTTCATAGCATAATGGTGTATTTTATCTTTTTTGAGGCAAGGAATGAGTTTTCAACACCACTGGCAGATGGTCGCTCACCCCTCCTTTATATATAGGTCCGAGATATGTGCGGAAAGGCTTCACTCCGCCATTTGTCTTGTCTGGAAGAGTGAGGAATGGAGGCGAAAGAATGAAAGTGTTCGTCATTTTCAATGTAGATAGATGAACAAGAATATGGTCGATGACAGACCATTCTCCTTGATATTTATATGTGCCGGGAGTGAGTTTGGCTGATGTGTCAGTAAGGAAATTATCTTTTGTAAGAAGTTTTATTTGAGATGATTTTGGTTCAGCATTGAAATCGCCCATCACTATTATGTTTGGATGCTGACGATGTACGCTTACAGAGTCGATATTGTCTTTCAGCAGTTGAGTTACTGCCCTGCTCCTTTTTGCAGCGGCAGCACCGCCTCTTTTTGATGGTAGATGCACCACATACACATCAAGTGTGTCATTGCTTTCTATAGTGCCAGACACTCTAAGAATGTCGCGTGTAGGATGTTCGGGTGAAGTATGTCTTATGCTTTGTGTCTCTACAGGATGGAAGGTGTATTGCGAATATAGAAGTGCCACGTCAATACCTCTCTCATCAGGCGAATTGGTGATGATATATTTGTATGGCAGTTTGTTAAGTTGTGTGCGATGAGTGAGATATTCCATCACAGAGTCATTCTCCACCTCGCATATAGCTATCAAGTCTATTGGTCTGTCTTCATCGGCTGCTGCAATAACCTTTGCAATAGATTTCAGTTTCTTGAATAGTCTCCACCGCGTCCATTTCCTCTCTCCATCAGGAAGGAACTCGTAGTCGTTCTTTCCTGCATCGTGGATGGTGTCGAATGCATTCTCAATATTGTATGTCATAACAGAAAATTGCCTTTGTGCTTTGCAAGGCAAGGAAGGAATGAGGATTAGGAGTAATAAGAGTATTCTATACATGGTAATAAAAAGATTTGTTGCAAAGTTAATATCTTTATTATCAATAACAAAAGAAAAGAAGTAATAATAGGGAACAAAACCCAACTTCACCCCAATTGTCATATCCAATTGCTGACAGAAAATAAACCGTGCAGAGTAAATTTTCGTCTTCATAAGAATGAGCAATGCGGGCATTGTGATTGAGAATGAAGCGAAAAGATGCCTGCTGTGTATTATATAAATAATTTTGAACACCTACTTATAAATCAAGTTGCTGAATAGTTACATATAGAATATAAATCTTAAAGTTTTCTATAAATAATTTGTTCATATTTATGAAAACTATTACATTTGCACTATTCGTTAGCGAATTTAATTCGCTTGGATGACATAATTATAGTGTTTGCTATTTGTTCTGGTAACATTGAAAGCGTAGGAAACTTAACATGTTGAAACCGAGAACAGATTTGTGAATGCTCGCGTTTATGCGTGGGCTTTCTTGTCTGTTTCAACCGGTTTTCCTACCACCGCAATGTTGGACAAGAATTGCCCACGCATTGTGTTTGGTAGGGGAACAAAGCAGCAACACAGACAAGAAATTTATTCATTAACCCTAAAAAACATTAGTAATTATGATTAACAAACTAAAATTTGCGCTATCATTTCTAGCGATGGCGCTCTCATTGTCTATCAATGCCACAATCACATCTGGTACATGTGGCGAAAGTGCTACTTTCCGTCTTGAAGATGATGGTACTCTGTATATTGAGGGAAGCGGAGAGATGAGAAATTACCCAAATTCTACTTTTCTTACTCAAGAGAAAGAAGTGAAAGTGATAAAAATCTTAGAAGGTGTAACAAGCATTGGAGAAAGAGCTTTCTATGGTTGCTCCAGCCTTTCCTCCATCACAATTCCTAATTCCGTGACAAGCATTGGAGAAAGTGCTTTCTCTGGTTGCTCCAGCCTCGCTTCCATCACAATTCCTAATTCCGTGACAAGCATTGGATATAAAGCTTTCTCTGGTTGCTCCAGCCTACCTGTAGAGAATGACATTCGCTATGCTGACACTTATCTAATAGAGGTGACAAATATGGAAAATTCTACTTATAAGATAAAGGAAGGTACAAGGTTTATTGGTTCATCAGCTTTCTCTTGGCACTCCAGCCTTTCCTCTATCACAATTCCTAATTCCGTGACAAGTATTGGAAATAATGCTTTCTATCGTTGCTCCAGCCTTTCCTCCATCACAATTCCTAATTCCGTGACAAGCATTGGAAAAAGTGCTTTCTCTGGTTGCTCCAGCCTCGCTTCCATCACAATTCCTAATTCCGTGACAAGCATTGGAGGAGGTGCTTTCTCTAGCTGCTCCAGCCTTTCCTCTATCACAATTCCTAATTCCGTGACAAGCATTGGAGAAAGTGCTTTCTCTGGTTGCTCCAGCCTGACAAATATACATATTGATGACATTACTTCTTGGATTAAAACTGAGGGCGTAGGAAATTTAACAGGCAATATGAAACATTTGTTTGTTAATGGTGAAGAAATAACTTCCATAACTATAGCATCAGATGTGGAAAAGATTGGAAAGGGAACATTTAGCGGTTTACCTATTAGATGTGTAATATCAAAGGCAGCTAAGGTACCAGAAATTGACGGATCAATTTTTTCTGCTCAAACTTACTATCATGCCCCTCTCTATGTGCCTTCTGACAGCTACTACGACTATGCATTTGATAAATATTGGTACGAATTTATCAACATAAAGAAATATGTTGACGATTCCGACCTTATTGATGAGAGTAAAGCTTACATGCTGCTCAATGAAGCAAAAACAAGATACATTGTATATGATAACGTGAATGATAAGCTGAACACAATCGACATCTCTGACATGGATGAGAGCAACCCATACAACAGCTGGATGGTGCTTAATGTTGATGGTGCGCCTCAATATTATAATCTTGGTGCAAAAAAGTATGCTGTGAGAAGCAACAACGGCACAGGTTTGGAAATGGGTGAAAGAGTACAAACTGTTAATGAGGCTAAGGCTCGTTATGCAAATCTTGCAGACAACATCCTCTATGTCGAGAATGGCTCAATATCTATTGACAATGATCTCAAAAATGAGGCTCTCGCCATTGGAAGCTTACAGATGGATGAAAATATGTCAGGTATGTACTCTATATCAGGCACACGTTTATCTTCACCACGCAAAGGCATCAACATTATTCGTATGAATGATGGTACAACTCGCAAGGTTTATGTGAAGTAATTTTACTTTACACTAAATTATTTAGAATTGCTCGATGTAACACTTGTAACACGCCCGATGTTACACATGTAACATGCCGTATGTTACGCGTGTAACATCGGGCGTGTTACAAGTGTTACACAATGTGTGTGTATCAATGTGCTTCAAGCCAGTTTTTGCCCCATCCGCAGTCGGCAAAAAGAGGTACGGAAAGGGTAATGGCTGATTGCATTTCGTTGATTACAAGATTTTGTAGTCTTTCTTTCTCCTCTGACACTACTGAGAAGTTTAATTCGTCGTGTACCTGAAGAATCATCTTTGACTTGAAATGCTGCTCTCTCATCTTCTTATCTATATTTATCATAGCGATTTTGATGATGTCGGCTGCTGTGCCTTGTATAGGTGCATTTATGGCATTTCTCTCTGCATATCCGCGCACTACAGCATTACGAGAGTTAATGTCAGGCAGTTGGCAGCGTCTGCCAAGTAGTGTTTCTGTGTAGCCGTTTTCGCGCGCTTTCTCAATGCTCTTGTCCATATATTCTTTCACACCTGGGTAAGTGATAAAATAGTCATCTATGAGCTGCTTTGCTTCGCTTCGGCTTACTTCCATACGTTCAGCAAGTCCAAAGGCTGAGATGCCGTATATAATGCCGAAATTAGCCGTCTTAGCTTTTCGACGCATATCACTTGTCACATCTTCAATATTTACCTTGAAGATTTTTGCTGCTGTGGCCTGATGAATATCATGTCCAGAATTGAAATCCTCCACCATATTTTTGTCTTGACTGAGATGAGCCATAAGTCGGAGTTCAATCTGGCTGTAGTCGGCAGAGAAGAATTCTTCGCCATCGTCAGGGATGAAAGCTTTGCGCACTTCCTTGCCGTTCTCATCTCTGATAGGGATATTCTGCAAGTTAGGATTGCTTGAAGAAAGTCGTCCTGTGGCTGTTACCGCTTGATTGTATGATGTGTGAATATGTCCTGTATTTTGATTGACAAGTTGTGGAAGCGAGTCAATGTATGTGCTGAGGAGTTTTTTATATCCTCTGTAGTCGAGAATTTTCTCTACTACCTGATGTTTGCTTTTTAATGCAAGAAGGGTAGCCTCGTCAGTCACATATTGACCAGTCTTCGTCTTCTTTGGCTTTGAGTCTATCTTCAGTTTGTCGAAGAGAAGTTCGCCAATCTGTTTTGGTGAGCTGATGTTTATCTCTTGTCCGGCTGTCTCACGTATTTCCTTTTCAATGCTGTCCATCCTCTCTGTGAAGATGCGTGAAGTCTCGGCAAGTGAGTCTTTGTCAATCCTTGCACCATTCCTCTCCATTCTTGCCAGCACAGGCACAAGTGGCATCTCTACTTCAGAGAAGAGTTTATACAGATTCTTTTCGTGAAGTTCTTTTTCGAGTTTGTTTTTAAGTTTGAGAGTTATGTCTGCATCCTCAGCCGCATATTCATATACATCTGTTGGATCGAGGTCGCTCATGAGTTTCTGTTTCTTTCCTGTGCCTATGAGTTCGTCTATATGAATTGTCTTGTAGTTGAGATAAATTTCTGCAAGGTAGTCCATGTTGTGACGCAGTTCGGGAGCAATGATGTAGTGAGCAATCATTGTGTCGAACATTTCGCCTTCGAGGTTGATGCCATAGTTGGCAAGCACCATCATGTCGTATTTGATGTTCTGTCCAATTTTGAGTATTGAGGCAGATTCATACACCGCCTTGAATTTTTCAACTCTTTCTTTGGCTTTCTTGAAATCATCACCTTCCATGTTCTCATGTTTTGGCACAGGGATGTAAAATGCCTCACCTTCAGCCACAGAGAAGCTAAAACCCACCAATTTTGCCGACATAGCGTCGGTTGATGTCGTTTCTGTGTCTAAACAGACAAAAGATGATGTCAAGAATTTTGCAACTAATTTTTCTATTTCTTCATCAGAATCAATAAGTTGATAGTTGTGTGGTGTTGTTTTTATGTCGCTGAGATTCGCGTAAAATAAATTTCCTTGTTCTCCGTCTGTAAATAATGAATTCTCATTTTTACCAGAATCGGCATTTTTTGCATCATTATTACCTCCACCAAATAAATCGCCGCTAAATAGGCTTTGCTGTTGAGATTTCTTCTTAGTCTTGGCAGATGATAGGGTAGGGGAACTGATTTCTGCTCCTCCAAAGATTTTTTTCAGCAAGGCACGAAATTCGAGTCGTTCAAAAATCTCCTTCAAAGCTTCTTCATCAATCATTTCTTTTTTGAGACTGTCGAGATCCAATGTGATTGGCACATCAGTCTTTATTTCTGCGAGGAAGCGTGACATCTTGATTTCTTCAACATGCTCTTCCACCTTTTTCTTTGTTGCACCTTTTAGGGTTTCTATATTTGCTAAGAGATTTTCGATGTTGCCATAATCGTTGATGAGTTTAGTGGCTGTCTTTTCTCCTACTCCAGGGCATCCAGGGAAGTTATCGGCAGTGTCTCCCATAAGTCCAAGTATGTCGATGACTTGGGATGTTTTTTCGATGTTGTACTTTTCGAGTATCTCTTTCTCACCCAATATGTCGAATCCTCCATCATGACGTGGCTTGTACATTTTCACGTTGTTCTTCACAAGCTGCCCATAGTCTTTGTCAGGAGTCATCATATAAGTTTCAATTCCTTCGATAGATTCGCTCTGTTTTGCTAAAGTACCGATGACATCATCTGCTTCGTATCCCTGTACTTCGAGTATAGGTATTCTGTAAGCTTTTAGTATATCCTTGATGATAGGTACAGCAAATCTCACTCCTTCAGGTGTTTCTTCTCGTTGAGCCTTATATTCGGGATATGCCTCATGACGGAAAGTTGGCCCTTGTGGATCAAAAGCCACACCGATATAGTCGGGATTTTCTTTAGTGAGAATTTCTTCAAGAGTGTTTACAAACCCCAAAACGGCAGAGGTATTCTCGCCTTTGCTGTTGATTCGTGGATTTTTAATGAATCCGTAGTAAGCCCTATATATCAATGCGTATGCATCAAGGAGGAACAGTTTTTTCATTGTTTCTTTGATTTGTATGTCGCTAAGTTTTAATGCGTGTTTATAAAATAATGTGTAAACTTACGAAGAATAATTGAAAAAAGCATTAACTTTGCACTTGAATTTTCAAATTATGGATGCTTTACAACAAATACGAAAACCAATAGAGTGTGAAATGAATAGATACAAAGATGTATTCGATTCTTTTCTTGTACATAAGAATCCTCTATTAAATCTTGTCTTATCTACCATTGCAAAGAGAAAAGGCAAGATGATGCGTCCTCTATTAACGCTGTTGTCAGCAAAGTTTATAGGTGGTGAGATAAATGATAATACCATTTTGTCGGCAGCAGCTTTTGAATTCTTCCATACAGCAAGTCTTGTTCATGATGATATAGTTGATGAAAGTGATGAACGACGTGGTCAGAAGTCTATCAACTATTCATTCGGAAATCAGGCTGCCGTGCTTGTTGGTGACTATCTTCTGGCTAATGCTCTCTTGTGCTCATCAAAAACGAAGAATACAAGGTTGGTAGAGATAGTTTCTGTTGCTGCACAAAGCTTGGCAGATGGCGAATTATTGCAGCTTGGAAATATACAGAATGAATCAATAAGTGAAGATATCTATTACGATATTATAAAGAACAAGACTGCTGCTTTGTTTGCTGCTTGTGCTGAGGGTGGAGTTTTATCTGTTTCTGCCGATGAGGAGAGCATTCAAACAATGAGAAAGTTCGGTGAAATCGTAGGTATTTGTTTTCAAATACGTGATGATATCTTTGATTATAATTCAGATTCTCAGATAGGAAAGCCAACAGGTAATGATATGAAAGAGGGTAAGCTTACTCTTCCAGTCATTTATGCGTTAAAATCAACTCAAAACGCGGAGATGTTAGATTTGGCTCATAAGGTCAAGAGTGGTGAAGTTTCACAGGAAGATATAGATAAGCTATTAGCTTTCACAAAGAATAATGGCGGTATAGAATATGCTGTGAAAGTTATGAATGATTATGCTGATAAGGCAAAAAGTTTGTTAGATGATTATCCTGATTCTGATGCTAAGCAGTCACTTCTGACTTATGTTGATTTCGTTGTTGACAGATGTCTGTGATACATATTAATTCATTTTTGAGTTAAGTAATGGTAAAAAAATAACTTCCTATAGTTTCAAAGAAGACTGCAATGAAACTTTAGGAAGTTATTTTTTACGCTTATTATAGCCTTATGTTAGAAGAATACAACTTCTTTGCCAACAATATCTGAAAGGAGTTTATTAGCCAATGAACTTGTACCGAGTCTAAGGTATTTGTTTGTCAACCATTTTTCGCCCAATACCTCCTTTACAATAGTGTAGTAAGTCAATGCGTCTTCTACAGTTTTCATGCCGCCAGCAGGTTTGAAACCTATCTGTATGCCTGTTTTATCGTAGTATTCTTTTATTGCCTGGCACATAACGAATGCAGCTTCAGGAGTGGCAGCTGGTTCAAGTTTTCCAGTTGATGTCTTGATGTAATCCGCACCAGAATACATGGCGAGAATGCTTGCTTTCTTTATGTTTGATGCAGTCTTCAAGCATCCAGTTTCGAGTATAGTTTTAAGTTTGACATCGCCGCACACATCTTTTATTTCCTGTATCTCTTCGCACATTCCCTCGTAGTCGCCATTGAGAAACTTTCCTACAGGAATGACTATGTCTATTTCTGTTGCTCCATCTTTGATGGCGAGAGCTGTTTCAGCAATCTTAACTTCAATGAATGATTGGCTTGAAGGGAAGCAAGCTGATACGCATGCTATCTCAACATTCTCATTTTCAAGAGTATCGTGGCATACCTTTGCGAAATTAGGATAGACACATACAGTTGCTACATGACCTAATTCAGGGTATTCATCATCAAATTTATTTACTTTCTCTACAAATTTAAGTACGCTGTCTTCGTTGTCAGTAGTCTTTAATGTTGTGAGTTCCACACTGTTAAGTAAAAATTTCTTTACTTCAACTGTGTTATTCTCTTGAAGATGATTTTTAAGAATATTTTCTACTTGTGCCTTGACTTTGTCATCATCAAGATTTGTGTTGTAAAGGCTTAGAGCCTTTTCATACTTGTTTTCTTCCATATTTATAATTGTTATTTATTATTATTCTTTATTCTTTGTATCCATGCAAATTGTGACAGGGCCATCATTTAGCAATTCAACTTTCATGTCGGCTCCAAACTCTCCCGTAGCCACTTCATGTCCTAAGTTCTCCGATAAGACCGCACAAAATCGTTCGTATAATGGTATAGTTATTTCATGACTACCAGCGCGGAGATAAGAAGGTCGGTTACCTTTCTTGTAGCTTGCCCATAGAGTGAATTGGCTAACAACGAGAATATCTCCTCCAACATCCATAATTGATTTATTCATCACTCCGTTTTCGTCATCAAATACTCTCAATCCACATATTTTTTTAGCTAACCATTGTATATCTTCTTCATTATCAGCATTTTCACATCCTAATAGAACGAGATATCCCTTGTTGATTGATGACTTAATATTGCCGTTTATGCTTACTGAAGCGTGCGTAACTCTTTGTATTACAGTTCTCATACTTTATTATTTCTTAATATCGAAAGCTTGTGCGATGATTGCCGCCTTTGCTTTACCTACTACCTTTTCTAATTCTTCTATATTTGCTTTTTTAATTTGTTCTACACTCTTGAATTGCTTGAGGAGGCTTTTCTTTGTAGCGTCGCCTATACCTTTTATACTGTCAAGTTCAGATTCTCGTGTGTGTTTTATTCTTTTTGATTTATGGAAAGTGATAGCAAATCGATGCACTTCATCTTGGATCTGTGTTAGCAATCTAAACAGAGGGCTGTCCATCTCTATTCCTATAACTTTTTGAGGAAAACCGAATAGCAGTTGATTTGTTCGGTGATGATTATCTTTTGCTAATCCAGCTATAGGGATGTTTAGTTGAAGTTCATCTTCAATAACTGATCTGACGACCTCCATCTGTCCCTTACCACCATCAGTTATTATAAGGTCGGGTAGGGGAGTAGATTCCTCTATTGAGCGTGTATATTTACGATAGACTACCTCTCTCATAGAAGCGTAGTCATCGGGGCCAATGACACTTTTTATGTTATATTTCCTGTAGTCATTCTTTGACTTCTTTCCTCCGATAAACACAACGCATCCGGCTACAGCATCTTGTCCCATGATATTTGAATTATCAAAACATTCAATTCTCATAGGAATTTTATCCAGTTTCAGTTTATGCTGAAGTTCTTTTAGAATATTTATGTTTCGTTGGTCAGGATTAAGTTTATCAGCTTGTTTAAGTGCGTCGGTACGGAATTGGCGAACATTAGTTTCAGAGAGCAGTAGCAGTTTCTTCTTATCTCCAGCCCTTGGAATGATAATCTCTACATCTTTTAATTTAATGTCAATATCGAAAGGAAGTACTATCTCTTTTGATTTGCTTCCATATCTTTCTCTCATTTCCACTATAGCAAGCGATAGAATTTCTTCTTTCGTTTCATCGAGTTTTTTCTTATATTCGAAAGTGAATGCCTGGTTAATACATCCATTTGTCACATGCATATAATTGACGAATGCACGATTTTCATCAACCTCTATAGTGAAAACATCTATGTTCTGGTTAGTGCTTGTTATAACGCGGCTTTTTTCATCAAATTCCTTTGCAAGAATATATTTCTGTTTGATAGATTCAGCTTTTATGAAATCCTCGTTAGCTGCACATTCCATCATTTCATCCATCAATTTGCTGCATAGATTTCTTGTATTACCGCTTAGTATTTCTTTTATATCAGATATCTGTTGCAGGTATTCTTCTCGTGATTGTAAACCCAAACAAGGTGCATTGCATTTCTTAATATGGTGATACATGCAGTCGTTGTATCTACCTTCTTCTATTCCATCTTTAGTGATAGGCTTCTTGCATAATCTTACCTTGTATAGTTTATTGATAAGATCTATCATTGCATTGAGAGTGCCTTGATGACTAAATGGACCATAGTATGTGCCTTGCTTTTTATCAATGTTTCTTGTCTTGAATACTCTTGGAAGGTATTCGTTTGTGACGCACATGGAAGGGTAGGATTTATCATCTTTCAGCAATATGTTGTAGAAAGGCTTATACTTTTTGATGAGATTATTTTCGAGTAGAAGCGCATCTTCATCTGATGGAACAATAATATATTTTATGTCTTGAATCTTACTTACAAGTATCTCGGTCTTTCTGTTTTTAGCGCTATTGTTGAAATAAGAACTTACCCTTCGTTTTAGATTCTTCGCTTTACCTACATATATGACTCTCCCGTTGCTATCGAGGTATTGATAGCAACCAGGTTTTTCAGATAAGCTATTTACTATTAGCTTTAATCTCTTCAGTCTTTCTTCCTCTTTTATCATTCGGTTAAAGTAATAATCTAACTACAAAAATGTTCCACGTGAAACAATTTCTTCGTAACTTGTATATTTTCAGCAAGAAATGAAAAGTTGTTAAACATTAAATCTCAGTGTGAATCCGTGAAACTTTCTACAACAGTAGGTGCTATGTGGATGTATTGATAGCTCCTTTAACTTCTGTGTGGCACTCATTAAGAGTGTAATGCTCTATGAGTTTAAGTATCTGGTCCAAACTGTTTTTATTCTCAGGAACCTTAGCCTCGGCGTGGCAAATTAAGAGAATTGTAGAATGCCACCCTTGGTTGTTACTTACCCTTCCTATACAGAAAGGAGTGTAGTAATTTCTACTCCATCTCCAATAAACTCTCTTCCTTTCAAACCTTCATCTCTGATTTCTATTATAAAATTCATATAGCACTTTTTGACATTGAAATGCTTTACTAGATTCCATGCTGCCTTTATGGTTCCTCCGGTTGCAAGTAGATCGTCGTGTATTAGAACAACATCGTTTTCATCGAGAGCATCAACATGTATTTCTATACTGTCTGTGCCATACTCCTTTGTATAAGATTCTTTAATTGTTTTGCAAGGAAGTTTTCCTGGTTTGCGTGCCATCACAAATCCAGCCCCTAATCTTCTGGCTAAAATGGAACCCATAACATAGCCTCTTGTTTCCAATCCAACGACCTTTGTTATTCCTTTGTCTTTGTAAAGTTCATACAATTCATCCTCCATTACCTCCAATGCTTTTGCATCTTTGAATAGGGTAGTGACATCTCTGAAGTTTATACCTTTCTTCGGGAAGTCAGGTATTGACCTTAAATTTGAAAGTAAATATTCGTTGTTCATGCTATAAAGTTATTTCTGTTATTTTTTGTCTATTGTCTTTTTCATGCAAATTCGAAAGTTGTATGGTTGCTTACTTCTACTCTAGCGGTTTTATGTTTATGATTCTTTCGAGTAGCATCCTTTATTCTAACATCTAAGTATAGCAACTTTCTCATTGTATGTTTGAAACTATCTCAAGCTATGTATTGTATTTTCTTTATGATGTAAGTTTAATAATTAACCTCTTGTATCGATTAATTTTCTCCATTGGAATCGCTATGTTTTTATGTTTAGCGTTAAGTCGATTCAAAAGGATTTATGTAACTTGTTATTATATCATAATATACGATAAAATTGTTTCACGTGGAACATTATCTGCCCATTAACACAAGCATAATGTTGATGTCAGATGGACTTACTCCAGGTATTCGCGAAGCTTGTGCAAGCGTTATAGGTTGAATAGCCTGAAGTTTCTGTCTGGCTTCAATAGATATTTGTGTGAGATTTGGATAATCAAACTTTCCTTTGATTTTGATATTCTCAAGGCGAATCATCTTTTCAGCCATTTGCTGTTCACGAAGAATGTAGCCTCTGTATTTGATTTTTATTTCTGCGCATTCGAGAATCTCTTCGCTTCTTTCTTCCTTTTCGAGGATTTTATTCACTTCCTTTCTGAATGTGTCAATGTGCGGAAGAATGTTTTTAATATTTATCTGAGGACGTTCAAGCAGTTCGTCCAACTTGCAGCCTTGTCGAAGTGGGGAAGTACCCAATGCCTCTAAAGCAGGATTTATGATTGAGGCTTTGATAGAGAAGTTTGAAGCGAAATCTATTATAGCATTTATCTTTTCCTGCTTAGACAGCATCATCTCGTATCTTTCCTTGCTTGCCAATCCGAGTTTGAAGCTTCGTTCTGTGAGACGCATATCAGCATCGTCTTGACGAAGGAGGATTCTGTATTCCGCCCTTGATGTAAACATACGATATGGTTCATCAACGCCTTTCGTCACAAGGTCGTCGATAAGCACACCTATGTATGCTTCGTTTCTCTTCAATATGAAAGGCTCTCCATTGTTGAGTGACGCGTTGCAGTTGATAGCTGCATTTATACCAGCTATGAGTCCCTGACCTGCTGCTTCTTCGTAGCCTGTTGTTCCATTCACTTGTCCTGCAAAGAAAAGATTTTTCACAATCTTTGATTCCAACGAATGTGTCAGTTGGGTAGGATCAAAGAAGTCATACTCTATAGCATAACCTGGACGGTACACTTGAAGATTTCTGAAAGCAGGAATCTTTCTTAAAGCATTTAGCTGAGTGTCGAGAGGGAGAGAGGAAGAGAATCCGTTAAGATACATCTCATTTGTTGTCTCTCCTTCAGGTTCGAGGAAAAGCATGTGTTCTTCCTTATCAGGGAAGGTGTGAAGTTTAGTCTCGATGCTTGGACAGTAGCGAGGGCCTATGCTTTGGATTTGACCGTTATATAGTGGAGAGTCAGCGAATCCAGAACGTAAGATATCATGCACATCCTTATTTGTGTAGCATATCCAGCATGGAAGATTGTTGCGTGCTTCCTCAGAAACTGCTGAATGTTCGCTTGGCATGTATGAGAATTTGTGGAAGCTGTGGTCACCTTCTTGTTTTTCCATAAGAGAGAAGTCCACACTTCTTTTATCGATGCGCACAGGTGTACCTGTCTTCATCCTACCAGAACGTATGCCATGTTTTGTGATGGATTCAGTTAGTTCAAGTGATGCTGGTTCGGAGCATCTGCCACCAGCAAGTTTTACTCTGCCGATGTGCATGAGGCCATTAAGGAAAGTGCCCGCTGTGATAATCACGCACTTAGCCCTAAACTCTGCTCCGTAGTATGTTATCAATCCTTGAACCTCTTGATTTTCAATGATTAACTCTTTTACTTGGTCTTGCCAGATGTTTAGATTTGGGGTGTTTTCGAGAATTTCTCTCCATGTCCAGATAAACTTTCCCCTATCGCATTGTGCTCTCGGACTCCACACAGCAGGTCCTTTTGAAAGGTTTAACATCCTGAATTGCAGGCTGCAGCGGTCAGTCACAATGCCCGTTTGTCCTCCCAAAGCATCAATCTCTCTAACAATCTGTCCTTTGGCAATACCGCCAATAGCAGGGTTGCACGACATCTGTGCAATCTTGTTCATGTCCATAGTGATAAGGCATGTCTTAGCACCAAGATTTGCTGCAGCTGCGGCTGCTTCGCATCCAGCGTGACCTGCTCCCACTACAATAACATCGTAATTGAAAATCATCCTTTTATAAATTTAATAATTGCAAAGATAATAGAAAAACGACAAAAGTTATTGCTATAATTAAACAAATGTTATAAAATGCCTAATTATATGTGTAGATTGAAAAATAAAGATAGTGATATAGAACTTGATGCGAAGACTTTTTGTCTTTATATTATTGTTCACGATATCAGCCTTTGTCAGTCTTCAATAGAGGCACTTGCTTCTGTAGTTTACAAAATCGTAGCATTTGCTCGTAACGTATAGTAGCATTTGCCCGTAACGATAGTTAGCTTTAGCCCGTAATGCATATTAGCGTTGTTGGGTATAAATACTATATTTATTGATGTGTATAATGAAATTGGGCTTTTTGAACAAATAAACAGGAGATGATTTGGAAGATAGGTAATTTATTGTTAATTTTGACCAGATACTAAAGTTGAAACTGATAAATTAAAAACACCATACAATGCTTTGGACTTCAACGCTTCGCGATTTCATCCAGAAACATATAAATGACGATACATCATCATTGCTTCTTTCAGCAAGGAAATATCCTGATATAGATGTGCCCTTTGCTGTCGATCAGATAGAAGCACGCAAGCGGTTGAAAAATAAGCTTCATGAGTGGTATGCTAATCCTGATATTATCACTGGAGGACGTATTCCAGCAGAGCAATGCAGCAGCGAACAGACTGCTCGCTACAAGAGGAGCATTATCGAAGGCGAAAGCTTATGCGACATGACGGGTGGCATGGGTGTTGACTTCTGGTATATGACAGAAGGCATGACAAAAGCCATATATACAGAGAGGCAGTCACATCTTTGTGAAGCTGCAAGACATAATTTCTCTGTGCTTGATGATGGCACTCATCCTTCTATTGAGATTCGTAATGGTGATGGTAGGGATATGCCCATTCCAACGGTGGATGTCATTTATCTCGATCCAGCAAGAAGGGCAACAGATGGAAGCAGAGTGTATGCCATAGAGGATTGCGAACCAAACATTATAGAGTGGCAGGATGAGCTTCTCGCCCATGCAAAGTCGGTAGTGACAAAAGTTTCCCCAATGGTTGACATTACTGATGCTTTGCGCAAATTGAGGAATGTTGCAGAAGTGCATGTTGTAGCAGTAAAGAATGAATGCAAGGAAGTGCTTTTTGTTCAGAAGGCTGAAAAAGCAGATAGCGATGTGACGGTGCATTGTGTTGACTTTCTCTCTGCAAAAAGGTTTGACTACTCATTTATCTTATCCGATGAAACGTCAGTTTCTGTATCAGAGATTGGCAGATACCTTTATGAGCCTGATGTCACACTCATGAAGGCGCAGGCATTTGCCACTCTTTGCAGTCGCTATGCTATAGCTCAGCTTGACTACGACACTCGTCTCATGACTTCATCAGAATTGGTTGCAGATTTTCCTGGGCGCATCTTCGTTATTGACGAAACAATTCCTTTCTCCTCAAAGACTCTGAAGCAGCTTCGAAAAATCATTCCGCAGGCAAACATTGCTACTCGCAATTTCATTATCTCTGCAGATGAGCTGCGCAAGCGAACAGGTATTCGTGACGGAGGAGATGTTTATCTCTTTGGGGCTAAAGTGAACGGATTGGGTGACACGCTGTTAAAATGCAGTAAGATTTAACAGATGTCTTATCAATAGCTCACACATAAGAAATGTTTGAGTTTTAAATTCTTTGTTCTTTGTTCATCGTTCTTCATTAAAAAACACTACCTTTGCACCTATGAAACGAACAGATTTTGAAATAATGGCTCCCGTGGGATGTCGCGAGAGTCTTGCGGCAGCTATTAAGGCTGGAGCAAACTCCATATATTTTGGTATAGGCAAGCTCAACATGCGCAGTCACTCTGCCAACCCCTTCACTATCGATGACTTGAAGGAGATTGCAGCCATCTGTCATGATAATAATGTGAAGTCATACCTTACTGTAAATACAATAATTTATGGTGAAGACATAGAGACTATGCATGAAATCATCGATGCAGCAAAAGCAGCCAACATCTCTGCCGTCATAGCAAGCGATGTGGCTGTGCTGACATACTGCCAGAAGGTTGATCAGGAAGTGCATCTTTCTACACAGCTCAACATCTCCAATATCGAAGCATTGAAATTTTATGCTCATTTTGCTGATGTGGTGGTGTTGGCTCGCGAGTTGAATATGTGGCAGGTTAGAGACATCTATCAGCAGATAGTGGAGCAGGACATACGCGGTCCTAAAGGGGAGTTGATAAGGATAGAGATGTTTTGCCATGGAGCATTGTGTATGGCAATCAGCGGTAAATGCTATCTGAGTCTGCAGAATGCAGGCAGAAGTGCTAATCGTGGTGAATGTGTGCAGATTTGTCGTCGAGCTTACGATGTGAAAGACATAGAGACAGGCACAGAGTTGGCAGTTGACAATAAATACATCATGTCTCCTAAAGACCTCAAAACAATAAGTTTTATTGATGTGATGATGAATGCTGGTGTGCGTGTGTTGAAAATTGAGGGCAGGGCAAGAGGACCAGAGTATGTTTACACCGTGGTGAAGGCATACAACGAAGCCATCAATGCCGTGCTTCATGACAATGACCACCCTGACGAAGATAAATTGTTTACTGACGAAGCAAAAGAAGAGTGGGATAAGCAGCTTTCTACCGTCTTCAATCGTGGATTCTGGGATGGCTATTATCAGGGGCAGAAACTCGGAGAATGGTGTGAGGTGTATGGAAGCAAAGCTACAGAGAAGAAGGTGTACTGCGCAAAATGCACTAAATATTTCGCTAAGATTGGTGTGGCAGAGTTCCTTGTTGAGAATTGCGATATCAAAGCCACTGACAAGATGCTTGTGACAGGTCCTACAACAGGCGCACTCATTCAGCCGGTAGGAGAATTGAGAGTAGATGACCCTAAAGACCCTCATAAGAGTTATCCTGTTGAGGTAGCAAAGAAAGGTGACATTATCTCTATAAAGGTGAACGAGCGCGTGCGCATGAATGACCGCATGTTCGTGCTTGTGAATGATGAGAGCATGCAGCTCACCCAGAAATAGGCAGAAAAACTTTAAGATTCTATTTCTGAATTACGAAATACGAAATACGAAATACGAAATACGAGGTTAATTTCATTGCTCAATCTTAATTTTGAATTTTGAATTCTTAATTTACAAAGTATTGTTAGCTCCTTTTAACTCCTTTCATTTGGAGCTTGAAACTTGAATAAATCAAATAAATACATTTATATATAAGTGACTGAAGATTTTGACATAAGAGAAGAACGCGGAAAGAAAGACAAGGATTTTGAGAATGCCTTGCGCCCTTTGCGTTTTGAGGATTTCAGCGGTCAGGGTAAGGTTGTTGAGAACCTCAGAGTATTTGTTGAGGCAGCACGTTTTCGTGGTGAACCCCTCGACCATACACTTCTGCATGGGCCTCCTGGATTGGGTAAGACAACACTTTCCAACATTATTGCTAATGAGCTTGGGGTAGGCTTTAAGGTGACTTCTGGGCCTGTACTTGATAAACCTGGTGACTTGGCTGGCATTCTCACCTCCCTTGAAGCTAATGATGTGCTGTTTATCGATGAGATACATCGTCTTTCTCCTATTGTTGAGGAGTATCTCTACTCTGCAATGGAGGATTACCGTATAGACATTATGATAGACAAGGGTCCTTCAGCCAGAAGCATACAGATAGATCTCAACCCGTTCACTCTTGTAGGCGCTACAACACGAAGTGGACTTCTTACAGCACCTCTGCGCGCTCGCTTCGGTATAAACCTGCATCTTGAATATTACGATAGTGCTATTCTCTCTAAGATCATCCTCCGTTCGGCAAAACTTCTTGGTGTGCCATGCGAGTATGATGCTGCAGTTGAGATTGCTGGTCGTTCACGTGGCACTCCTCGTATTGCTAACGCCCTTCTTCGCCGTGTCAGAGATTTTGCCCAGGTGAAAGGCAATGGCACAATAAACCTTGATATTGCTCACATGGCTCTTGAGGCACTCAATATAGATAAGTTCGGCCTTGACGAGATTGACAATAAGATTCTCCTCACGATAATTGATAAGTTCAAAGGAGGTCCTGTTGGTGTCGGCACTATAGCAACAGCGATAGGAGAGGATACAGGCACATTAGAGGAGGTTTATGAGCCATTCTTGATCAAAGAGGGATTCATTAAACGCACTCTCCGAGGCAGGGAAGTAACGGAAATGGCTTATAAGCATCTTGGCAGAAATCCTTGGGTGAATCCTAATGATAAAAGCGGAATGGGTAACCTGTTCGACAATTAAGTAATGGTGTTATTTGATGAATGAATATTAAAATAAGATAAAATTAAAAGATTTCCACATTATTATATAGGTGGAAATCTTTTTTTTTACTTACTTTGCACCGCAAAACTGAGAAATCGCCCCAGTGTATGCTGGTTTGCGATATTTTGCCTCTCAACAAGGAAAAAGTAAAATACTATATATGCAAAAGAATTTGGTGATAGTCGAGTCTCCTGCTAAGGCTAAGACTTTGGAGAAGTTCCTCGGCAATGAGTATAAGGTTATGTCCAGCTATGGACATATCCGGGATTTGAAGAAGAAGGAGATGAGTGTCAATCTTGATGATTTCTCTCCTGTGTATGAGATTCCTGCAGACAAGGAAGCTGTAGTAAAAGAACTTAAGGCTCAGGCTAAGGCGGCAGAAACCGTATGGCTTGCATCCGATGAGGACCGCGAGGGAGAGGCTATCAGTTGGCATTTGAGTCAAGTGTTAGGTTTGGATCCTAAAGCGGCAAAGCGTATCGTATTTCATGAAATTACAAAGACAGCAATTCTTGATGCCATAAAAAAACCTCGCACGATAGACATGGGTCTGGTGAACGCTCAGCAGGCACGTCGTGTACTCGACCGTATTGTAGGTTTTAAGCTTTCACCAGTGCTTTGGAAGAAATTGAAGCCAAGCTTGAGTGCTGGTCGTGTGCAGAGTGTTGCTGTGCGTCTTATTGTTGAGCGTGAAAAAGAGATAGAAGCTTTCAAGAGCGAATCATCATATCGTGTGAATGCTATATTCAATATCGGCGAACAGCAGATTAAAGCTTCTATAGGACGAGGATTTAAGACAGAGGCAGAAGCAGAGGAATACCTTGAGTCATGCAAGGATAAGGAATTTGTGATTACAGATATCGAGAAGAAGCCTGTAAAGAAAACTCCAGCTCCTCCATTCACAACATCCACTCTCCAGCAGGAGGCTGCGCGCAAGCTCGGCTTCACAGTGTCACAGACAATGATGGTGGCTCAGCATCTTTATGAGTCAGGACATATCACTTACATGCGTACCGACTCTGTGAACCTCTCTTCTCTTTGCATAAATACAACAAAGGAAGAAATCATCTCTATGCATGGTGATAGGTATTCTAAGCCACGCCAGTTCCACACAAGTGCCAAGGGGGCTCAGGAGGCTCACGAAGCTATCAGACCAACATATATCAATGATCATGAAATCTCAGGCAATGCACAGGAGAAGCGTCTGTACGACCTCATCTGGAAGCGTACTGTAGCATGCCAGATGGCTGATGCAGAGGCAGAGAAGACAACTATCACGATAAATAATGAGTTTCAGGCAACAGGTGAGGTCATCACTTTTGACGGTTTCCTCCGCGTATATCGTGAGTCTTATGATGATGACAACCAGCAAGAAGAGGCAGACGGTCTTCTCCCTGCTGTAAATATTGGTGATAAGCTTGAAATGAAAGAGATGCTTGCTACTGAGCGCTTCTCACAGCATCCTCTTCGTTACACAGAGGCAAGCCTTGTTAAAAAGCTGGAAGAGCTTGGCATTGGCCGTCCATCAACTTACGCTCCGACAATATCAACTATTCAGCAGCGCGAGTATGTTGAAAAGGGAGACAAGAAAGGTGAAGAGCGTGTGTTCGGCATTATCAAGCTTTCGAGCGGAAAGATAAAGAAATCTACCAAGAAAGAAGTGTTTGGCAATGAAAAGGGCAAGCTTCTTCCTACAGATATAGGCACAGTTGTCAATGACTTCCTCATGCAGTCATTCCCAGACATCATCGATTACAACTTCACAGCAAATGTCGAGAAGGAGTTTGATGAGATTGCCGAAGGAAATGAAAACTGGCAGAAGATGATGAAAGAGTTTGACGCTAAGCTCGAACCTATGATTAACGCTACTCTTCAGGAGAAGAGCGAGCATAAGGTGGGAGAGCGAGTGCTTGGCGAAGAACCTGAAACAGGTAAGCCTGTGAGCGTTAAGATTGGCCGCTTTGGCCCTATGGTTCAGATTGGTATGGCGAATGAAGATGAGCGTCCACGTTTTGCTCAATTGAAGAAAGGGCAGAGCATGGCAACTATCACCCTTGAAGAGGCTCTCGAACTTTTCAAGCTTCCTCGCACTTTGGGCGAGTATGAGGGTGAGACTGTGACAGTGGGCACTGGTCGTTTTGGTCCATATATTCTTCACTCAGGCAAATATGTGTCAATACCTAAGGATGTTGACCCTATGATTATTGAGCTTGATAAAGCCATCGAGCTGATAGAAGAAAAGCGTAAGGGTGAGTCGGCAGCACATCTGAAAACTTTTGCTGAAGATGCTGAACTTGAAGTTATGAATGGCCGTTTTGGACCATACATCAAGTACAAAGGAGCTAACTATAAATTGCCTAAGACAATAAAGGAGCCTGCAGAGCTTACATACGAGGAGTGCATGGAGATTGTTAATAATCCTCAGTCAGCATCAAAACCAGCAAGAGGTCGCAGGGCTGCTACAAGAAGATAGATTTTATGATGAAGAGAATAATCCTTATAGGTTATATGGGAGCAGGTAAAACCACCATTGGTAAAATGCTTGCTCGCGATATGGGGCTTGACTTCTATGATCTCGACTGGTATATCGAAGACAGATTCCATAAGAAGATACCAGAGATATTCGCAGAGAGTGGAGAGGAAGGTTTCCGTGAAGTGGAAAGGAAAATGCTTCATGAGGCTGCAGAGTTTGAGAATGTCATAATCTCATGCGGTGGCGGCACACCATGCTTCTTCGACAATATGGACTATATGAACGAGCAGGGAGTGACAATATATCTCAATGCTTCACCTGCCGTGCTGAAAGAGCATCTGCTGATGGGAAAGAGTCAGAGGCCGCTAATACAAGGCAAGACACCAGATGAACTTGAAGCTTTCATACATGAGTCGCTAAAGTCGCGTCTGCCATATTATACAAAGGCAAAGTTTACAATAGATATAGAAGTTATTCACAACAAGGAAGAGATAAAGAAGTACACTCAGCAGATTATCTCCCTCATCAAAGACTAATATATAGCAAATGAGAAAATGGCGTATTGAAGACTCCAACGAGCTTTATGGCATCACAGGTTGGGGTGTGAACTATTTCCATATAAATGACAAGGGCAATGTAGCTGTCACTCCAAAAAAGGATGGGGTGGAGGTTGACCTTAAAGAGGTGATGGATGACCTTGCTTTGCGTGATGTGTCTGCTCCTGTGCTTGTTCGATTCCCAGATATCATCGACAATCGCATAGAGAAGACAGCCACTTGCTTTAAGATAGCATCTAATGAGTATGGCTATTCTGCCGAGAACTTCATCATATATCCTATCAAGGTTAATCAGATTCAGCCTGTTGTAGAGGAGGTGATAAAGCATGGAAAGAAATTCAATCTCGGTCTTGAGGCTGGTTCTAAGCCTGAATTGCATGCTGTGCTTGCTGTCAATATGGACAGCGACTCTCTTATTGTCTGCAATGGATATAAAGACCAGGACTATATAGAGTTGGCTCTCCTTGCTCAGAAGATGGGAAAAAGAATCTTCATCGTTGTTGAGAAATTCAATGAATTGGAGATTATCACTCGGCTTGCCAAGAAGATAGGTGTGCGTCCAAATATGGGCATTCGTATCAAGCTTGCAGCTTCTGGCTCCGGCAAGTGGGAAGAGAGTGGTGGAGACGCTTCAAAGTTTGGACTTACTTCAGGCGAACTCCTTCAGGCAATGAGCTATATTGAGGAGAATGACATGAAAGACTGCCTCAAACTCATACATTTCCATATCGGTTCACAGATAACAAAGATTCGCCGCATCCAGAATGCTCTGCGTGAAGCTTCTATGTTCTATGTGCAACTGCGGAAGATGGGATTTGGAGTGGAATTTGTGGATTGTGGTGGTGGACTTGGCGTTGACTATGACGGAAGCCGCTCTTCTAACAGCGAAAGTTCTGTCAACTACTCTATCCAGGAGTATGTCAACAACTGTGTATATACATTTGTGGATGCAAGCAACACCCATGACGTGCCTCATCCAAATATCATTACAGAGGGGGGGCGCTCACTTGCTGCTCATCATTCTGTGCTCATCATGGAGGTGCTTGAAACGACTGAAGTGCCAGCCATGCCTGATGAGTTTGTTGTTGGTGAAGATGACCATGAGCTTGCCAAAGACTTGTATGACATCTGGTGCAATCTCAATGTGAAGAATATGCTTGAAAACTGGCATGACGCACAGCAGATTCGTGAAGAGGCACTTGACCTCTTCGCTCACGGCATGCTTGACTTGCGTACTCGTGCAGAGATAGAGAGAATGTATTGGGCTGTAGCAAGAGAGACAAACAGCCTCTCACATACAATGAAGCATGTACCAGAGGAGTTGCATTCGCTTGACAAGCTTCTTGCAGATAAGTATTTCTGCAATTTCTCTCTCTTCCATTCATTGCCAGACTCTTGGGCTATCGACCAGATATTCCCTATAATGCCTATACAGCGTCTCAACGAGCGTCCTGACCGTAATGCTACAATTCAGGATATTACTTGCGATTCTGACGGTAAGATTGCTAACTTCTCTACAGAGAGCGGAGTGAATCATTTCATTCCTGTTCACTCTCTTGACAGGAAGAAAGGCTCATATTATATAGGTGTGTTCCTTGTTGGGGCATATCAGGAGATTCTCGGCGATATGCACAACCTCTTTGGAGATACAAATGCCATACATGTCACAACCGACAAAGACGGCTACCACATCAAGAATATCATCGATGGCGAGACTGTGGCTGATGTGCTTTCTTTTGTTCAGTATGAACCAAAGAAACTTGTGCGCAGCCTTGAGATATGGACTAAGCAGGCTATCAAAGAAGGAAAGATAACTCTTGAGGAAGGAAAGGAATTCCTCGACACTTATCGCTCCGGTCTTTATGGCTACACTTATTTGGAATAAAATAAAGTTTAAGTGCGGCAGAAGCCGCACTTTTTTTATAATATCATCATAGGAGAGCTATGTGAATCAGCTTCCTCGCTTAAATAACTTGAATTGGACATTTCTTTCAAGCAATAGAGCGATGCTGGCATCGTGCTCGAACTGAAAACTGATTTGTATTTAGAACATCCATAAAGTTTGTAATAATATGGCTAATATGAAATCGCTGATGAAAGACACAGCTATCTATGGTCTTTCTTCAATTATAGGCAGATTTCTCAATTATCTGCTTGTGCCGCTTTACACACATGTTATATCTGCTGAAAGTGGCGGATATGGCGTGGTTACTAATCTCTACGCCTATACAGCTCTCATACTTGTGATACTCACTTTCGGCATGGAGACCACTTTCTTCCGATTTGCCAACAAGGATGTAGAGAATCCAGATACTGTATTCTCTACATCTATGGGAATGGTAGCTTCATTGTCATTGGTGTTTCTTGCTCTCATATTTGTATTTATAACTCCTATAAGCGCATCATTAGGCTATGCTGACCACCAAGAATACATACTTATGATGGCATCGGTAGTTGCTCTCGATGGCATACAGGCGATACCTTTCTCTTTGTTGAGATATAGGAAGCGTCCAATCAAATTTGCCTCTCTCAAGATGCTCTTCATAGTGATGAACATAGGACTTAACTTGCTTTATTTTATTGCTCTTGAGAAGACAGATGTATTCTATGTGTTCTGTCTCAATCTTGTGTGCACAGGAGTCATCACATTCTTTTTCATTCCGGAGTTTTTCTCTATTAAGTGGAAATTCGACTTCACTCTGCTGAAGCGTATGTTTGGATATTCTTGGCCTATTCTTGTGCTTGGCATAGCAGGCATACTCAATCAGGCATTCGACAAGATGATATTCCCATGGGCTTACACATATACAGGCGAGCACACAATAGAGGAGGCTCAGGTACAGCTTGGAGTGTATGGAGCGTGTGTGAAGGTGGCGATGATAATGGCGATGATAACACAGGCTTTCCGATATGCGTACGAGCCTATTGTTTTTGCTAAGTCAAAAGATAAAGACTCAAAGGAGTATTATGCTGTGGCTATGAAGTATTTTATTATCTTCACTCTGTTTGCGTTTCTCTGTGTTGTGGGATATATGGATATCCTGAAGCATATAGTTGATTCTGACTATCATGAGGGTCTGGTCACTATTCCTATAGTAATGGCGGCAGAGATAATGATGGGCATATACTTCAATCTTTCTTTCTGGTATAAGATTATCGACAAGACAATATGGGGTGCGTGGTTTTCCTTTGCAGGATGTGCTGTGCTTGTAGCTGTCAACATCTTGCTTGTGCCTAAATATGGCTATATGGCTTGTGCATGGGGTGGTTTTGCTGGCTATGCTACATCTATGATACTAAGCTATGTTGTAGGGCAGAAGAAATATCCTATAGACTACGATATGAAGAGTATATCCCGATATGTGATACTTGCTGTGGCATTGTTTGTCGCTATGAAGTATCTGCCTGCTGAATGGCCAGTATGGCTGCATATTGTATTGAATACTGTGCTCATCATATTCTTCATCATTGAGATTGTGCGCAAGGATATGCCTCTTGCAAGTCTTCCATTTGTAGGGAAGTATTTTAGGAGATAGGAATTTGATCATGGCTAATTCTTATAAAACTTTAATTTGATTCTTATGAAATTACAATTTATATTAGCTGCATTGCTTACTGTATTTTCTTTTCAGCATGTCAAAGCCGACGAAGGAATGTGGCTTGTTAGTCATATTTCCGAGAGGACAGATTCTATCCTCCACAGTCTTGGTCTTGAATTGTCTTATGATGAGATATACAATAGCAGCGGACCATGTCTCAACAATGCTATAATACAGCTGGGTGGATTTTGTTCTGGCACAGTAGTGTCTAATGATGGACTTGTGTTTACCAATCATCATTGTGGATATGGCGCTATACAGGATCATTCCACCACTAAGCATGATTATCTGAAAGATGGTTTTTATGCCAAGACATTTGCTGATGAACTGCCGAACGAAGATCTTTATGTGCTATTTCATCTAAAGACTGTTGATGTGACAGATTTAATTCTTGGCGCAGTGCCTGATGGGGTGAGCAATGAAATACGTGCATATATAGTGGATTCTGTGTCAAACCGCCTTATGGAAATGGTTGACTATCCCGCTAAGGGTGTGTTCGCTGAAGTGAATCCTTTCTATCGCGGCAGCAAGTATTTCCTTTCTTTGTATCAGCGTTTTGATGATGTGCGCCTTGTCTATGCTCCACCTCAGTGCCTTGGTAAATATGGTGGTGACACCGACAACTGGATGTGGCCTCGACAGACATGCGATTTCTCTGTGTTCCGAATCTATGCAGACGAGAATAATCAGCCAGCAGGATATAGCAAGGACAATGTCCCTTATCATCCGCAGTTTCATGCCAGCATAAGCCTTCAGGGATATGACTATGGCTCATATTCCATGACTTTAGGCTATCCTGGTGGCACAGACCGCTATCTCTCAAGCTATGGCATAGAAAACCTGATGAATGGTGAGAATGATGTGCGCTACCAGGTTCGTACTGTAAAACTTGATATCCTCAATGAGGCAATGCGCAACAACGATGAACTTCGCATCAAATATGCATCCAAGTATGCCTCAAGTGCTAATTACTGGAAGTTCTCTCTTGGGCAGAACACAGCGTTGACCAATTTGAATGTCATCGATGAGAAGAAACAGGCAGAGGCAGAAGTGCAGAGATGGATAGATGCCGACACGCTTGCTCATAGCAGATATGTAGGTGTGCTCGACTCCCTTAAGGCGATATACGATGCTGAGGCAGCTTATAACTATGGCATAACACTATGGTCTGAATCTTTCCTTTATGGAAGCGATGTCTTGGCATTTGTGCTGAAGAATATGACTGGCAGAATTATTGGAGATGAAGGTTCGTCGTCCTTTAAGGACATTGTGAATAAGACATATTCCAATATTGATATTGCTACCGATAAGAAGGTTTTTCTCGCTCTCTTGCAGAACTATATGAAGAATGTGCCTTTTGATGAGATGAAGCCAATGTCGTTAGTCAGTCTTGCTGACTCTCTGGGAGGGTATGAGCAGGCTGTGGATTATCTTTACGCTAATTCAGTGTTCTGCAATCCAGAGCGCCTTTATGTGTTTGATGATTTTTCCGAGACAGCATCCGACCCTATGGTAGATGTTGCTATTGATGTGTTCAGCCTTTCTATTTCTGCTTTTGGCATGATAGGTCGTGGCAACGAGTATGAGCGTTTGCTTGGTGAGGCTATTCGTGAGATGAATCACGAAAAAGAATTCTATCCAGACGCCAATTTCACCATGCGTCTCAGCTATGGAGTATGTAAGCCTATAGACTTTGCTCCGGGAGCAGTCAATTTGAAAGAGGAAGCCACCAATCTTGTCACTTCCACCCAGTCTTTCCTTAATAAGCATGAGCGTGAATATAAGAATAAGACAAGAGATAAGAATTATGACTTTGAACTTATCGATCCTGTATATAAATGGATGAAGTCACGAAAATTCTCGAAGCGTTATATTGATAAGCATACAGGCCAGCTTCCTCTCTGTTTCCTGACCACAAACGATATTACAGGTGGAAACTCAGGTTCAGGCATGTTCGATGGCAGAGGTCGTCTTTTCGGGCTTGCCTTTGACGGCAACTGGGAGGCAATGTCTGGAGATATCAAGTTCGATAATAGTTTGCAGCGTTGTATAGGAGTGGACATTCGCTGGGTGCTTTCCGTAATGGATGACTACAGCCATGCGAAACGTCTCATTGATGAACTTACAATCGAGGAATAAGCATGCAACTTATAAATTCTATATAGCAAAAGTGGGCACAATTCGTAAAAATGAACAAATGAGCATCTTTCTTTTGTAAATTATGCATTTGCAATAGATGCGGCTGTATAAATAATTGGTAATTTTAACAATCTTTTAACCCCAAAGACGGGTAAAAAAGATTATTAGAGCTTCATAACGATTGATACATTTCGTATCGGAGGCACTGCAACTTGTGATAAGTGGCAGTGCTTTTTTTGCTGTTGTCACCATATAAAGTAGTTCCCTAATCTCACGATCGGGGAACTAAAAAAGATTTTCAAACTAACATTTTTTCGTTCTCATTACATTGTGCTAAGAGAAAAATTGCTCGGGAAATGAAAATGATTTTATATCTATGCTTGTATAATTTGAAAAACCTATAACTATCTATCCTTTTCTAATATGTAAAATTCTCACTTATGTATGTTTTACCAAAACTGTATTGACTTTCATTACCATCTGTGATAATGGTGATGGGGTGGGGGAGCAGGGCGACCATAGTAGTGTCCATAACTATGATACTCTGGACCGTAAAGGTCATGCTCGCAGAAACAAGACTGACAGAGTAATGCTCCTAATATCACTGTAAGAAGTAAGATTGCTTTTTTCATATTGTTTAGTTTTTTAAGTTTTACTGTTTTGTTTTTGATTACGATGCAAAGATATGGGATTTACAGATATGGATAAAAGGTATATTTCCTAAACCGCCAGGCAAAAACCCTAATGTGTGTAGTGATTCCCCTCTCGAATTGTGATAGGCATCATTATTACCATGAATTATATTGTGGAAGTTATCATTTACTCATTATTTATATATAATTTGTCTAAATTATGTTCATTTCTCTTTTTTGTTTCGAGAAAAAATCATACCTTTGTGCTCGATTTGAAAAATCATAATTTTTAGTGGATGGATTTGGGCTGCTTGCAACCACAGTAAAAAATGCTAAAACGACATTTTGATGAAAAACCGTATTTAAGTTTTTCAGTAATGAATGTCAGTGCATTATTCCCAATTTCTTTCCCATTTATTTATTAACGCGATTTTGAATCATGATATCTTGCTGTCTATGCATGAATCTGATTCTTAATTCTAATTCTTAATTCATAATATGGGTTATTTATTTACATCTGAATCAGTATCAGAAGGTCATCCAGACAAAGTCTGTGACCAGATTAGTGATGCTGTACTTGACAACTTTCTGTTTTTCGACAAAGATTCAAAAGTTGCCTGCGAAACACTTGTTACAACTGGCCAGGTAGTTATGGCTGGCGAGGTGAAATCTTCTGCATATCTCGATTTGCAGAAAATCGCGCGCGAGACAATTCGTAAGATTGGCTATACAAAGAGCTCTTATAAGTTCGATGGTGAGAGCTGCGGCGTGCTGAATGCTATACACGAGCAGAGCCAAGATATCAACCGCGGTGTTGACGGTAAGGATGAAGAACAAGGAGCAGGCGACCAGGGCATGATGTTTGGCTATGCTACAAACGAGACAGAGAATTATATGCCTGTGTCACTCGACCTCTCACATCTCATTCTCCGTGTACTTGCCGACATTCGTCGTGAGGGTAAGGTGATGACATATAACCGTAAGGGCAAGGATGTGACTTATCTGCGTCCAGACTCAAAAAGTCAGGTGACAATAGAGTATGGCGATGACAACAAGCCAAAGCGCATCCACACCATAGTTGTGTCAACACAGCATGACGAATTCATCGAGGCACCTGAGGGAGCTACAGCAGAAGAGCAGCTTAAAATCGATCAGCAGATGCTTGACAGAATCAGAGAGGATGTGATAAACGTGCTCATCCCTCGTGTAAAAGCAGAGATAAGCAATAAGGATGTGCTTGCACTCTTCAATGACGATATCAAATATTTTGTCAATCCAACAGGTAAGTTTGTCATTGGTGGTCCTCATGGCGACACAGGCCTCACAGGTCGTAAGATTATTGTCGATACCTATGGCGGCAAGGGTGCACATGGAGGTGGCGCCTTTTCAGGAAAGGATCCAAGCAAGGTTGACCGCTCAGCAGCTTATGCTGCCCGCCATATAGCAAAGAATATGGTTGCTGCAGGTGTGGCAGATGAGATGCTTGTGCAGGTTAGTTACGCCATTGGTGTGGCAGAGCCTGTCAGCATATATGTCAACACATACGGTACAAGCAAGGTCGCTCTTTCCGATGGTGAGATTGCAAATAAGGTTAAGACCCTCTTCGACCTTCGTCCAAAGGCTATAGAAGACCGCCTCAAGCTTCGTAATCCAATCTATCTTGAGACAGCTGCATACGGTCATTTCGGCAGAAAGAACGAGAAGGTGACTAAGGAGTTTGAAGATTATACTGGCGAGAAGAAAACTTACGAGGTTGAGCTTTTCACATGGGAGAAGCTTGATTACGTGGAAAAGATTAAGGAGACTTTCAATTTGCTCGGCTAAAATTGAGTGAGTAAGCTTATATAGTCAGCATCCAAATATCCTCACAACAAATCTCTATGCAGGGAGTTTTGACAAAGGTATTTGAATACATAGAAATTGTGAAAGAACAACACTATAAATGGAAGAAACAGCAGATACACTGGTCATTGACAACTCTTATAGCCCGCAGGAAACTAATGATGATTCTGCGTGGCAGGATGACGAGTGGCTATTCGACGACTTCATGGTAGAGCCCGATACGGCGTACTCTGTTCCTTGTTTCGACTGGCAGCCTGTTGATGAGGCTGCCATCGAACTCATGCCGTTTGTTCCTGACACAAATTTCATCACCAGCAGCGACCACTACAAGGTGGGAGTCACTCTGCCTGAGCATACCGTGCCAATGAAAGAGAGAAGCTATACTGTGGCAAACGATGATGTGCTTGTGGGTGGTTTGTTATTCATGTTTTTCCTTATGTCTTTCATCGTATATCGAACACGAGAGTCTCTTGTGTATCGCTTCAAGGAGTTTTTTTCTACAAAGCGAAAATATAGTGATGAAACGCCAAATGATACTTCTGGCGGAGTGAACATCATCTCCTTGCTCACAGTGATTAGTGGCATAAGCCTTTCGTTTGTGTATTTCAACCACCTTGCCGACAAATACGAGTTCAATGTAGTGTTAGGTGTGCCTTATTGGATATTTGCCGTAGGATTTGCCGTGTACATTGTTTTTGTATATTTCAAGGCATGGCTGTATTCCATTGTCAACTGGGTGTTTTTCGACCGTGAATCGCGTAAGGTATGGATGCAGGGCTATCTGTTTTTGACAGCCATTACAAGCTTCCTTTTATTCCCTATTTCACTTGTTGTGATTTTCTTCGAAGACAGTTTAGGAATAGTAACTAATGTAGCTGTTTTTGTAGGGATAATATATGAATTGCTTCTGTTATTCAAGCTATTTGCCAACTTTAAGACAAAAAAGTATGGAAGTATGCTTGTTTTTTTGTACTTTTGCAGCGTAGAATTGATACCAGCCCTCGTTTTGTGGAATTTGTTAAGCTGGTTAACCAATAGTATTATAGTCAAAAATTTGATATATTGATGGCAACAAAGATCTTAGTATCTCAACCTAAACCACAAACTGAAAAGTCGCCTTATTTCGACGTAGCGGCAAAATATAATCTTGACTTGGTTTTTCGTCCTTTTATAAAGGTAGAGCCTATGTCGGCTAAAGATTTTCGTGCGCAGCGTGTGCAGATACCAGGACACACAGCAGTCGTTTTTACCTCTCGTCATGCTATCGACCATTTTTTCGCTTTGTGCAAGGATTTACGTGTCACTATTCCAGATGACATGAAGTATTTCTGTGTTTCTGAGCAAGTGTCTCTCTACATTCAGAAGTATGTGCAGTATCGTAAGCGCAAGAACTTCTTCCCAGAGAGCGGTCGCATTGCAGACCTCATCCCTATTATGGTGAAGCATAAGGCTGAAAACTATTTTGTTCCTCAGTCATCAGTCCATACTGATGAGATTAAGAACATGCTCGATGAGGCAGGACTTCAGCATGATGAAGCTGTGATGTATTATACTGTTACAAATGATTTTGGTCCAGATGAGGCTTTTGACTATAATATGCTTGTATTCTTCTCTCCAGAGGGTATTCATTCTCTTATGAAGAATTTCCCAGAATTCAAGCAGGAGGACATCAAGGTTGCTTGTCTTGGAGCTAAAACCATCAAGGCTGCAGAAGACGCTGGCTTGCGTGTTGACTATCAGCCAACAGCAGAACTCCGCTCTGTTCCTGCAATCATCGAGGCTTACGCTAAGTGTCAGTAATAAGTATGTATTCCGCATAAGCGGCAACAAGTGATAATGAAGAATAGTTTTTGCAAGGCTGAGCGCCTTGACAGTAAACTCATAATAGATAAACTTTTCGCAGGAGGAAACAGCTCTATGGCTGCTTTTCCCCTGCGAGTTGTTTACATGAAACTAGACAAAGACGCATCACTCCCTCCTGTGTCTGTGCTCATTTCTGTGCCTAAAAAGCGTTTCCATCATGCTGTTGACCGCAATCGTATGAAACGCCTTGTGAGGGAGGCATACCGCACACAGAAAGGCATTCTTTGGAAGGCTCTCGAAGATAAGGATTACCGCATAGCAATGGCTTTCATCTGCATCACCGACAAGATGCCTTCGTTCAGCCAGGTCAATAAAAGCATTTCCAAAGCTCTTGTGCGTGTTGCTGAGAAAATATGAAACGTCTATTTTCTTTTTTTGCTAAAATCCTGTCTTGGATTTTGCTGCTTCCTATATATTTCTATCGCACTTGCATCTCACCTCTCACTCCTCCTTCTTGCCGGTTCACCCCAACGTGTTCAGCCTATGCTGTTGAGGCTATAAAAAAGCATGGTCCATTTGGAGGGTTGTATTTGGCATGTCGTCGCATCTTGCGGTGTCATCCGTGGGGAGGCAGCGGATACGACCCTGTGCCAGATAAATTTCATTGGTAAGTTTGCAGATTTGACTGATAGATAATATTGCTAAGTAGGTGACATCTACTTATCTCCTGTTTTTCCACTATCTCCTATTAACTCCCGTTTAATAGTATGTACAACTTTCACACACACATACCAGACACTTGCGATTGCTTGCTCAACTTCAATCCTGGTGAGCTTGACAGCAATATCCGGGAATGCTCTGTTGGTCTTCATCCTTGGCAAGTGGATGAAGGTTGGAAGGAGCGCCTTGAAATTTTGCGCACAGAGGCGTGCTGCAGCAATGTGTGCGCTATAGGCGAGTGTG
Organism: Bacteroidaceae bacterium; assembly: GCA_024401215.1. Taxonomy (GTDB): domain Bacteria; phylum Bacteroidota; class Bacteroidia; order Bacteroidales; family Bacteroidaceae; genus Minthosoma. The sequence continues at coordinate 4,505 of JAKSLL010000010.1, read as the reverse complement.
GCATTGATAAAGCCTCTGGAGGCGATGTATTGCGTCAAATAGAGGTTTTCAGGATGCAGGTTGCGTTGGCAGAAGAGTTGCATAAGCCGGTCATAGTTCATTGTGTGAAAGCTTTTGATGAACTTCTTGCAGCGAGAAAAGAGCTTGTCGAATCGTGTCGCAGCCGTGGAGTGGAGCCGCAGCCGTGGGTGGTGCATGGTTTTCGTGGCAAACCAGAGCAGGCAAAACAAATAATGACCAAAGGAATATTGCTATCCTTTGGTCATCATTATAATGTCGAAACGCTACGTTTCGTGTTTTCTACTTCTTATCCCTTTTTCCTTGAAACGGACGACCTCCGCCTTTCTGTCCGTCAAATTTACGAGCAGGCTTCTCACCATCTCGGCGTGGACGTCTCTCGTCTCGTGAGTCTCTGCGACCCCCGTCAAACGATTTTCTCTGGTCGTCTCTGCCGCTGAAGAAACTCTTGCGTTCAGCCTGTCTTGAGTCTCTTGAATCTCTTCTTTCGTCCCTTGAGCTAGGGCCACCTTTGCGGTCTTTAGAGAAGCCTCCAAATCCTCCCTTGCGGTCTTTAGAGTCATTTGTCTTTGCCCTCTCAATTCTGTCGCCCCATTTTCCGAGGTGTCGGTTGATGATTTCAGCCTCTTCGGCGTCGGCAGCCTCAAACATCATTCGGCGTTCAGCAAAGCGGTCCTCACGGCTGTCGCTCTTCTTGTAATCCTCATTGTCGAATCCGCCATTCTTTTCACGTCTTCTGCTGTCGCGCTCTTCTTCTTTCTTGCGTCTCTCGTCCTTGTAAGGCTTAGACTTGAAGTAGTGGCTTTCGTCATCAGTCTTTCTTTCTGCGTTCCAATCGCCATCTTCATTCTTCTTGTGAGGCTTGAACATCTTGTTGTGCTTGCGCTCATCTTCAGTCTTGATGTCAAGTCCCTCTTCGCGTCGGTCGCTGAGCTTGCCGTCGAAAATCTGATATTTGCGGAATTCGCATTCGAGCGATCCGTTGAAGAGTGCGTATTTTGTTGATGGGCGGAAGCCTATCTTCTGGAACAGCTCCTCATGGTAGGTGATGATCCATGCGTCATTGCCCACAAATCTCTGCTTGAGATTTTTTCCTATGGTGTCGTAGAGGTCATAGATGTCATCTGTAGTGATGCGCTCTCCATAAGGTGGGTTTGTCACCATTATTGCCTTGTCAAGAGGCTTCTCAAACTCATAGAAATCTCGCTGCTCTACGCTTACTATATCTTTCACGCCGGCATTCAGCACATTGCCAGTAGCAATCTGTACTGCCTGTCTGTTGATGTCATATCCATATATCTTATGGTCGAAGTCTCGCTCCTGGCTGTCATCGTTATAGATGCGGTCAAAGAGGTCGGAGTCGAAGTCTTTCCACTTCTCGAATGCATATTCCTTGCGGAACACTCCAGGGTAGATGTTGAGGGCGATGAGGGCTGCCTCGATGAGTATTGTTCCTGAACCGCAGAATGGGTCGATGAAGTCACATTCGCCATCCCAACCTGTAAGGAGTATGAGACCGGCAGCGAGCACTTCATTGATAGGTGCGGCTGTTGTGGCAGTCTTATAGCCTCGCTGGTGAAGGCTTTCGCCTGAAGAGTCGAGCGAGATGGTTACAGCTTCGTCAGCAATGTGCACATTGATGCGCAAGTCAGGATTGCTGATGCCTACATTAGGCCTGTCTCCAGTCTTCTCTCTCCAGTAGTCGGCAATGGCGTCCTTTGTGCGGTATGCCACAAACTTGGAGTGTGTGAAGTTATCAGAGAAGATAACTGAGTCAACGAGGAATGTGTTTTTCACATCCATGTATTCAGACCAGTCAATCTTCTTTACCTGCTCGTACACCTCGTCGGCATCTGTAGCCTTGAACTCCTTGATAGGCTTAAGTACTTTGACTGCGGTGCGTGTGCAGAAGTTTGCCTTGTAGAGCATCCCCTGGTCACCGGTGAAGGCAACCATTCTGCGACCAATCTCAACATTGTTAGCACCTAAATTGATAAGTTCTTTTGCAAGGACTTCTTCGAGTCCCTGAAATGTTTTTGCTATTATTTTAAATTCTTCCATAAAAGTGGAATATGATTGTCTTATATTAAGTAACGTGTAAGAAATAAGTTATTTTTTACATGTTACTAAGTAGGGGTACTTTGACTTGAATTTTTATGCACACACCTGCTTAGCGCTTTTGTGTTATGCTTGTGCCTGCTGGTACATCTTGCGTCACCCAAATGTTTCCGCCAATTGTTGCACCTTTGCCTATGGTTATTCGTCCGAGGATTGAAGCGTTGGAGTAAACTATCACATCATCTTCAAGTATCGGATGGCGTGGTATGCCTTTTATTGGGTTGCCATCGGCATCGAGAGGGAAGCTCTTTGCTCCTAAGGTCACTCCCTGGTAGAGTTTCACGTTCCTACCTATGATGCATGTCTCGCCAATCACTACGCCCGTTCCATGGTCGATAGTGAAATACTCTCCGATGGTTGCCCCTGGGTGTATGTCGATGCCTGTTTCCGAGTGAGCCATCTCTGTCAGCATACGCGGTATGAGCGGCACTTCGAGATTCCACAGCTCGTGGGCTATGCGGTAGATAGTTAGTTCTTTGATTACAGGGTAGCAGCTGATGATTTCACCGTAATTCTTGGCTGCAGGGTCGCCATTGAATGCTGCCACAACATCGGTGGCAAGGATGCGCCTGAGCTCAGGCAGCTTTCCTATGAACTTCTCCGCTCTGTCTTCAGCCATACGACGCATCTCTGTGTTGATGGTTGTCTGGCTGTAAGCGGCAAACACTGCTGTTCCTTCCTCGAAGTTGGAGAAAGATAGCCCAGCCTGTATCTGTGTGACAAGCAGCTGGTAAAGCTGCTCTATGTCCACGCCTAAATGATATTTGAGAGTATTTTTGTTTATGGATGACTGACCATAATACCCAGGGAAGATGATACCTCTTGTGAGGTCTATAATCTTCTGGAGCACCTCACCCGAAGGCAGCGGCACACCGTCGCTGTGTTCGTGATAGAGGTCCTTATACGACTCAGGACAAGCAAGCTCTTCAACTGTGTTTGTCAATATTTCAGAAAATGTCTTAGCGCTCATTTATTTACCAAGAATTATTGCTTTGCGATAGCATTCGCGGCACAATGGCTCGTATTCGTTTGCTGCACCGAGCTGCACCTGTTCGTCACCTTTCATCAATCTGTGGCTTATGTAGGCAAGACTGCCACATCTCACACATATAGCATGCACCTTCAGCACCTCGTCTGCTATTGCACAGAGGTTGGGCATAGGTCCGAAAGGCTTACCTGTATAATCGATGTCAAGCCCTGCCACAATCACCCTCACGCCTTTGTCAGCAAGCTTATTGCAGACATCCACGAGGTTGTAGTCAAAAAACTGCGCTTCGTCAATTCCCACTACATCGCTGTTGCTTCCCATGAGAAGTATGCTCTCGGCATTTTCCACAGGTCGGCTTTGTATGGCTACACCCTCATGGCTCACCACGTCATCGTCGCTGTATCGGGTGTCAATAGCTGGCTTGAAGATTTCAACCTTCTGATGGGCTATATGCGCTCTCTTCACTCTGCGTATCAGTTCCTCTGTCTTACCAGAGAACATGCTTCCGCAAATCACCTCAACTCTTCCTCGATGGCTCATCTCGCCACCTCTAAACGCTAATGTTGACATCGTGTATAATAATTTTGAGACAAAGGTAATTAGTTAATTTTGAATTACCAAAGAAAAATTAACAAAAGTTAAACTTTACTTTTCCTCTTTGTCAATAAACTCTATCAATGTACCTGTAGCAACAGCTTTCTTCTTGCCGAACAATATGTAACCCTGGTTGCGGTACATGACATTGACATTCACGATAGCTCGGGCGCCGTATCTGAGGTCTGCCTTGTTGAACATGTCCTGAATAGCAGACTGCTCACATGAGTGTTTAGACAGACCGCCTATGAGGAACAGCATATAACTTTGCTTGCTTTCGCCCTTCACCTGACCTATCACTCTGTAGTTTGCTTCCTTCAATACTACATTTGTTTGGATTGTGTTAACATTTGTTGCTGAATTTTGAGTTAAACCGCAGCTTGATAGCAATGCGCAGATAACTATTGCGCTGAGAGATATAAACTTTTTCATTATGATGTGTTGTTTATCAAACGATATGCAAAGTTATGTATTTTTTTCACACAAACCAATGAACTGCAAATAATTTCGAGTGGTTAAAGTGTAAACAAGAAATAAACACCATTCGGAAATAGCATGTTTAATGAGACTGCTGTTTATCTCTTGTTTATCGCCTTTGTCTTGATTTTGTTTTTTGTTAAAGTACAGGTCGAATAATTTTGAACATCTACTTATCTCACATAGTTTGCAACTCTGCCCAACAACGTTACCTTGCCTTACGGAACAATGCTACATAAAGAAGCAGAATAAAACATACAAGTTTCGCTCCACTTGTTGTGTAGTTAAAGGGTAGTTAAAGAGAAGTTAA
>JAKSLL010000001.1 GCA_024401215.1 Bacteroidaceae bacterium | reverse complement strand
ATTAAGCAGGTAATCAAAATTATTTATAAGTTCATCCTCGTAGGTGTGTTCTTAACATCTATAATCTCTTTTGACCACCTACTTATGAGTTATATCACAGCGTTACCGCATTGACACCTTTCTTAAGTTTGACACTCTTAGACATTCCATTGCAAATCAATGTAATTCGGCATGCCTTCTGAGCAGTAATGACGAGTTTGCCAACTTTGCTGTCCGACCAAGTTATATCAACAGACAAACCTCCACGTGCACGAACGCCATGCACCTCACCATCTTTCCAATTTGCAGGAAGAGCTGGCAAAAGTTCGATGACCACTTCATGCTTCCCTGCATCCACATTCATCTCACTCTGAACAAGCATCTCCAACACACCAGCACACCCTCCGAAGTTGCCATCAATCTGGAATGGAGAATGAGCGTCAAGCAGGTTTGGATAAGTACCACCACCACGACGCGCGTCAGGACCCTTATAGTTATCTGGACTTACATAGCTAAGAAGCTTGCGATAGATATGATAGGCATTTTCTGCATCGTGCAGACGAGCATAGAGGTTCACGCGCCATCCTGTGCTCCAGCCAGTAGTCCTGTCGCCCTTGAGTTCGAGAGAGCGAGATGCTGCATTATATATTTCTTGCCGTGTGTTTACACCATCCTCAACATGATGTCCTGGATAGACACCAAAAAGATGACTTTGATGGCGATGATGAGGGTCTTCATCCTCCCAATCATAAAACCACTCCTGCAGATTGCCTTTTTTACCTATCTTATATGGCTGCAGACGCAAAAGAGTCTCATCCACCTGATTCACAAACTGCTTATCAACGACAAGCTCGATTGCTGCGCTCTTTGCGTCGGCAAGACATTCACGAATCATTGCAATATCAGCAAAGCCACCATAACAAGTACGGCCATGATAGCCTTGAGGATTCACATATATGTTTTCAGGTGATGTTGATGGAGCAGTAATAAGATAGCTCTTGCCATCAGACATCATGTCACGACTTTCGACGAGCCAATTCATACAAAATTCCGCCGCACCCTTCAATACAGGATAATACTCCTGAAGGAAAGCCTTATCGAGAGAGAATGAGTAATGCTCCCAGATATGAGTGCTAACCCATGCTCCGCCCATGTTCCAGTTTGCCCAATTAGGATCGCCCGAACGCAATCCGACAGGGCAAGTCATAGCCCAAATATCGGTATTGTGGGCCAGACACCAACCCTTGTTCACACCATAGTATGCCTTTGCTGTGAGTTCTCCAGAACCTTGCAGTTCCTTCATGAAGGAAAGAAGCGACTGATGCATCTCTGGCATGGCGCCTGTCTCTGCCGCCCAATAGTTCTCTTCTAGATTGATGTTGCTTGTATAGTTACATGACCAAGGCGGGAGGATGGATTCGTTCCAAAGCCCCTGAAGATTAGCTGGCACATTTGGAGTGCGTGAACAAGAGATAAGAAGATATCGTCCATACTGGAAATAAAGCTCTTCAAGTTCTGGGTTGAAAACTTTCTCATCGAGATACTCTCTAAGCTGAACATCAGTAGGCTTCTCGTTCATCATCTTGTCACTACCACCTAATGAGAGTGACACTCGGTCATAGATGTTCTTATAATCTGTGATATGACGAGAGATAAGTTCATTGTATGACTTGGAAGTGATATTATTCAAAGCATTGTTTGCTATAGCCTTATAATCTCTGCCCTGTTTTACTGGATCTTTATCATACCCATTGAAAGATGTCGCATTCACAATGTAGAGGGTAACATCCTTACCACCCTCAACAATGAGAGAAGCACCATTTTCTCTCACTCTGCTGGCATCAGCCTTAACGATTGTGCGGAAGTGGACACCACGATTCTCATCATACGCAAACTTCTCATCAGCATCATAATAGCTTGGCAAAGACCCGTAACCTGCATAACCGTCATTGATAATCATACCATCAGAGGCATATATATTATTACGGAGCTGACATGAAAGAGATAGTTTAGTCTTTATGCCAGCGGGATTGTCTGTAGTGAGACGAATCACAAGGCCCGAATCGGGATTCGTTACAAAATACTCCAAAGAATACTGATATTTACCACGATGATAGACAGTATGTGCCGTTGCATTGCCAATGTCGAGCCAACGGCGATAATTAGATATTTGTCCATCAACATCAAGGTATTCTATCTGCAGCTGTCCAAGCGGCTGGTAATTTTGCGAGAAATGCCCTTGTACATCACGCTGAAGAGAATCTGCTTTCTGGTATTCGCCCTTAGATAAGGCTTCACGGATAAGAGGAATTGTCTTATGCGCATCAGGCGAATAGATATTCATGTTGCAGGGCTCGCCTGTCCACAGCGTGATGTCGTTGAGAGAAATCTTATCAACAGCTGTACCTCCATAGACAATGCCTCCCAATGTGCCGTTACCTATCACGAGTGCTTCCTCAAAGTATTCAGCAGGACGATTGTAATGGAGCGTCTGTGCTGTCACCATTATTGACAAAGAGCACAGAGCAAGGAAAGATATCAGTAATTTCTTTATTGTTTTCATGCTTAACTTTATTATTTAACGTGTAAAAAACTACATTTTCAAAATCTAAAGTAGAAATGCTATATGTTTTTTATACATCACTATAAGAAAAAGAGAGTTACACCTAACACACTAATAACCGAACCAACAATTTCCAATGCTGTAACCTTCTGCTTGAAGAAATACCTGCTTGGAAGAAGGATGAAAATAGGTGTCATCGCCATAATGGTCTGAGCCACACCTGTGCTGGTATAGAGCGTTGCCATAAGCGAGAGGCTGACACCAACAAACGGGCCAAAGATAGTAGCTCCAAGCACGAACAGCATGCCTCTGCCATTGCGTGAAGCCTGAATGATTGAACGAGTCTTGCGTGTTGCAAACATCACTATCACAAAGCCAGCAAGACCTGTCAGCGCACGGATGAATGTGCTGGAAAAAGGCATGATGTCAAGGACGGCTTGTGACGTGGCCACCGTCTCATAATGTGTCATACCTACTTTGCTAAGAACAAGTCCAATACCCTGCCCCATTCCTGCTCCTATACCAAAAAGGATTCCTTTAATAGGCAGCTTTATCTCAACTTTACGCTTGGATTCTCCTTTGCCAAGGACACTCATACCTATACCTATCATCACAACGAGCATGCCAACGATAGCAAGCCAAGACATAGTCTCCCCAAGGAGCACCCAGCCAAAGATCGCCGCTGCCGCAGGAGCAAGAGTCATGAAAAGCTGTCCGAAGCGGCTGCCAATAAGCATGTACGAATTGAAAAGGCAGTAGTCGCCAAGCACATAGCCAACAAAACCACTTAGACTAAGCCAGAACCATGTCTCGGAATCTGCATCTTTAGGATATGGTGTTCCTACACACACCCACATCAAGATGGAGAGAAAAGCCAAAGACAGCAACATTCTGAACACATTCAATCCCAGCGGAGTGATTTTCTTGCTTGCCACTTCAGCCAACATGGCTGTGATTGTCCATGATATGGCAACCGCCAACGATATAAGTTCGCCTTTATACATCATCCTATTCTAGTGTGCATGGCACAAGCTTGACCTCGCTATTCAATCCTGATGGCATAGGAGCCCAATTGTTGTATTTATCTTTCTTATAATTCAAATCGACAACATTTATCTCCTTGAACTTTCTCCATTCCACCCCATCACGATCCATCTTTGCAATACGGTTGGCAGGAAGATTAGATACTTCAACCTCAAGTGTGTTATTTCCTTCATGCAGATATGGGGTAATGTCCAATCGGAATGGCACAGCGAACAAAGTGCCAGCATCTTTGCCGTTCACTATCACTTTTGCAGTCTCTCTCACATCGCCTAAGTCAAGAATGAATGCAGCGTTTGAAACAATCTTTGGCATAGCGAACACTGTCTTATATACACCTGTAGCCATGGTTGAGTTAAGCAGTGTATCACCAAGTTCTGTCCACGACTTAGGCAAACCGCTCATCTTCCAATCCCCTTCTATCTTTACAGGAGCAGACTCTTTGAAAGTAAGAGTCCACCCATAAAGCTTTGTTGCACGATATTCAAGAGCGTTGTAATATTTATGCAAAGGCAATGAAGACTGCGCATCTGTGGCATTGTTGTAAGTACGCAGAATTATGCTCTCGCCGCTCTTCAGCTGAAGTCTAACCAAGCCTTGGTCATTCAAAGGAGCTTTCTCAACCTTGCCATTCATTGGATTGTACATCTCAACGGCTTTAGCAGTTATACCCAATTCGATATATGAGTCCACATCCTTGCCCTGAAGATTTGAGATGAAATAATGATATCCATTGTCGTTAGAACGACGTATGCAGCTGAGTCCTGATTTAATGCGCATTGGCTCTTTTCTTGCTTTACTATATTGCAAGCCATCGCTATAGTCTGGCGATGTTATGATTGAACCTTCACCCCACGTCGTCATCATTGCCTGTTCTGGGTGGAAAGAGACTTTACGCTGCAACTGCTTGATCAAAGCAATAAACTCTTTCTGTTCTTTTGTTTTTCCATAGCCAGGCACGGACTTTGGCAATGACTTAACAAACATCACCTGACCGCCCTTATCGGCTATTTCCATCAAGCGCTTAAGAGTTGCTAACGGCATAAATTCAACATCAGGGACTATGACTGTCGCATATCTGCTTGTGACATCATCCTTGAGCAAGTATCTATCGGAGATGTAATCCACATCATAACCATTTTTGATAATCGTCTGTACTGTCTCTATGAACTTTGGCGCACGCTTCTCCATCGAATGGATATCAAAAAGAGCGACTGTGCCTGGCTGATCATATATCATATCGTAATAAGGAAGATAGACAAGTACATCATTATCAGGGGCACCCCATTGAAGAAAAGACTGGCATCTCTCTATATATTTAGAGAAAGCAGGCATAGCTGACCACCAATTATTATTAGAAGTCATATCTACACTTGCATAGAATCGCCATCCTGGCCATTCCGCTTCTTTAGGAGAGTAGCATGAACCATGGAAGAACACATGATTGACTCCTGAAAGAAACATAAGGTCGAGGTCGGGCTTGCATTGAGAGAGTGATGTGCGGAAATGTTCTGTCAGCCATGTGAATGTTTCGCTCGATGTGTATTTCTTTCCTGAAATATGCGCCGCCGAAGAAGCATATTTTAGCATTGATATGTCTGAATCGTTCTTTTTAGTATATCCCTCATCCTTACGAAGTCCACGAATGCCGAAGTCACTTAACCCAAAGCCTTCGCACTCAGGAATATCCACCGCTGCATAGACATCAAGAAGGTTGGCAGGACTTCCGTGAGCTTGATTACGGGTGATGCTTCCATGCTTATGCGCCCAGTCTGTCCACTGAGTTGTGAAATTCTCAAGCAATAATTCTCCAAGAGTCTCACGATAATCACTGATTATGCGCTTCTCAGCATCTTCTCGCTCTGTCTCTTTTGAGTTAAGCACATAAACCAAAGGTTCCAAATCATAGCCTCTACGCTCCTTGAACTCCCAATACAGACGAGGTGTCCAGTCTGCTCCATACACTTCATAACTATCATTGAACATGGTATGTGGGAATGGCACATTATTATCAGCAAAAGCCTTGTCGAATCTGCCAAGATAATGAGCAACAGCATCTTTATCAAAGTGGTCTATAACAAATCCTTCACCTCCAGGAGCCGCTCTTTTCACCTGCTGCTTTGTCTTGCCTATAGAAGCGTGACCTTCAGCATCAAAAACAAGTTTTGTAGCTGCATCCTCTTCCGTCACTAATGGCCCGCCAAAAGGCCAGCCTGTACCTGTTGACATATTTGTCTCTATCCCAAGCTGAGCACCTCTGTCTTGCACATATTTAAGCATAGACATCCAACGAGGAGACAGATATTCTATGTCATTTGCTTCATTACCCTTAACACCATAGATAGGGGTTATCTCTACACCGCCAATGCCTGCTCTTGCTAATTCTGTAAGATTGTAGTCTAATCCCACAGAGTCAACAGCACTACCAAGCCACCACCAACGAGTGTACGGCTTTGCCTCTACTGGCGTTTCAATCCATTGCTGAGCATAAGATACGCTTGCAAGACAAGTACAGATAAAAATTAGAATTGAACGTTTCATTTTTCTATAGATTGTTGTAGTTAGTCATTATTCGGTTTTCATGAAAGTCTTGTACAAGAATTTCTGAAGGTATTATAAGCAGGTTAACAAGAAAAACGGCTCACCCGCAATATGACATTACAGATGAGCCCTTTTATGCTTATAACTATGACAGGCTCCCAAACTTATGGGAGTTTAACTGTCCAATAGCTGTGTGTTGGAGTTATTCTTCCGAATTTGCCCCATTTAGGATGCTTCTTAAAGTTTGAAAGACCAGAAGATGGCACATTCAAACGAGTAACAGAAATCTCGCTGAACACATTCTCACCAAGTTCAAATGGTGTTGTCACACGGAGATTTACCTCAACAAGACTTGTATTGACAAATGCTTCATCATCAATCTTCTGCATTGATGTTGGCATATTCATTTTCTGAATAATTGTACCATCAAAGGCACGCTTTCCAATTCTCTTCAACCCCTGTGGGAGATTGATTTTCTCAAGTCCCCAACAACCTTGAAAAGCAAAATCTGGAATCTCCTCAATGCCATTAGGAAGAACTATAGAAGTAATCTTCTTACATGTACTAAAAGCACCAGGAGCAATTGATTTCACACTTGAAGGAATAACAAATTCTCCTGTCTTGCCTGGAGGGCAAAGAACAAGAGTCTTTCCGTCTTTAGAGTAAATCACACCATCAACAGACTTAAATGTTGCATTATCAGCAGCAACATTCAATGTTTGCAACTTAAAACAATGGTCGACCGCATTACGGCCTATAGTTTTAACTGACGCTGGAATAGAGAGAGATGTCATCTCCATACTTTTATAATATGCAGAATCAGCAAGAACTGTAGCATCAGCAGACATGGATACATTACCCACGTTTTTACTTGCAACTTCTATATCTTCATTATTCTGTGCTCTAACGCCCGAAATTGCAGCAATGGCAAGCACAAATGTCAAAATATATCTCATAATTCTTTATCAGATTATATGTTAGATATTTAAAGAATTCTCATAAGAGAAACATATCACTCACATGAGGTATTTACTTTGCAGATTCCAAAAGCTGGCTCTTACCTCCGTCTCTATCAAGGAAGAAGATGACAGCACGGTTCCACTCGTTTACAGTCTCATAAGGCTGCACAGTATCACCCTTATAATCTATACGAAGACGTTCCTTTGGCACATTAAACTCGTCAACAAGCATATCGTACACAGCCTTGGCACGCTTCTGTGAAAGGCGAAGGTTGTAGGCTGGATATGCAGTCTCGATGTCAGCATAACCTGTGACAATAAGATTAATGTCAGGATGTGTAGAAAGGAACTTTGCTACAGCCTTAACATTTCTCTTCTGAGCATCTGTGATGTAGAAACGGTCAACATAGAAAGAAATCGTTGTCTGAAGAGCCTCGCTAAGGTTAACATCCTCAACAATCTCTGGCATCATGTTATTCGCATCATTAAGATTCTCTGTCTCATCGTCAATCATCTTATTCAAGCGTTCTACAACACCTGCGTTATAATGCTTTACATAATGGAAACGGCGTCTTCCATGACAATCTTTGAAATGGAACTGTGCACCAACAAGCACATCAAAGTAAGTATCATATACACGGTCATACTCGTGACCATTATATTTATCATCTGTTCCATTGAATGTCACTTCACCTGTAATATCCCATGCAGCATTTATCTTCCAGCGTCCTTGAAGACCTACATGAGCAGCGAAATAATTACCTGGCTTTGTATCAACAGGATATACCTGGCCTGTACCGTTTGTTGGACTCATCATCAAATCACATTTCTTCTTATCAAAGCCAAATGTATGGTTATAGCCAAGTCCAATAATACCGATGAGATTGAATACACGAGACTCGTGATACTTATAGAAAATGTTTGACAAGTTTATCAAACCATCAAAATAGCCTGAAAACATGTTAAAATCATAGAATCCGAATGTTCCTGGCCAAATATCACACAATTCCCATTCTGCACGACCAACCTGAGGGTGAAGACCTGCTGTCACACGCACACCGAAAGATGGGTAAAGCCACTTACCGACACCCACATTAAAACTTGGTTTTTCATTCTTTAAGAATGAGCCAAATCGAGTGTTTTCAGACATAGAATGGCTGACACCAACCTGTGCCAACACGAAAATATTGTCAAGGAAATGATAGTCATCAAGATATGCATTTTCATCGTAATACAAGCTGTCATCATCAAGCTCAATGCGAGAAAATGTAGAATCAACATCTTGGTTTCTATGTTTCTGAGCAGATGCAGCCACACTCAAAAGAGCTATGCAAACTGTTATATATATTTTCTTTACCATTGTTTACTTATTCCTATAATTTATATTCAGTTTATTGCCGCAACTTATTCATTAACGATGAACACAATATAATCACCCTTTGGATGAATCGTCTTCTCGTTTGCAACAATATTTATCTTTGAAGCAGGGATTTCATATCGCTCTACAAGGATATCACGAATTGCCTCCGCACGGCCTCTATACAACTTGTTGTCAACTGCAATAGAGTTTGTAATATATATCTTGCTCTGAGGAGCCTTTGTCCAAGCTAACGCAGTAGTATAGATATTTGTCTGCTGCAAACGATCAACTGTCGTACTTCCACCGTCAAATGCAATAAGTGTGTAAGTAACGTGGGCATTCACAGCAACAGTATCTGGTTCCATCTCTTCAACCTCCTTCTTACGCAATCTTGTCTTCTCACGAAGATCATTGATAGCGGCAAGCTTGCGGTTGTAAAGCTCCATGTCATGACGAGGATAATAGAAACCTGCATCCTTACCTCCTCTATTCTTGAAATGGTATGTAACACCTGCAAGAACATCAACTCGGCCATCCCATATATTTCCTGTTGTAGGGTTACCGTCGTAAGAGTTGTCGATGAAATGATTTACTGCCTCAACATGAAGATCCCACTTATGACTCAAATTAAATGTCGCACCAACACCTGCGCGAATATTAACAAGAGAATGCTGACGATTGTGGTATTTATCCTTATTACCCAACTGAGCAGCATGAGAATTGTCGTAGAATTGAGAATAAGCATCAGTCTCATAGTCTCTTGACATACTACCACCAAGACCAATGATTCCATAAATATTCAAGAAACGATTCTCACGGAATCCACAAATAAGGTTTGTGAAGTTCATCATATAATCAACGCCCAAAGAATAAGCATTGAACTTGAATGTTTTATGATTAAGTTCTGGATGACCAAAACCAGTAAACTGGTCATCAGTTACGCCTGTATTTCTAGTATAACTAACAACGAGTCGAAGATCACTAACAGGTGTTAACTGCTTACCTACATTTAATGCGAAAGCAGGACCTATCTTCTTAAAAAAGCCAGCCTTAGAGCAATCACTGCCCCAGTTATATACACCGCCAGCATACGCTCCCACATACCAGTTATCCTGAAAATATGTGTTTGCCACATATCTTCTTTCCACTAATGGAACCTTAATACCATCAATAATAGTATAGGTGGAATCAGCATCAGACTTCTGTGCAAGTGCAACTATACTTGAAAGCATAGTCAACACAATTATTCCAAACTTTTTCACCATGTTATATTTTGTTTATTTAATTTCTACACTTTTGTACGTAAACCCAATTAATTATACTTTATATCCTTCATCTGTCTCATGATCAAGTATCTCATATTTTGAGTTATTGCTCTTAAACTCAGGAACTATCACCTTCATCTGCTTGACAATGGCCATCTCATCATAAGTCTGAGTCACTTCTTTCAAGCGTTCGAACTGCTGACATACATAATCGTATTCATATTCCTTAACTTTTGCGACTCGTATCTTCTGATGTGATGTTTCACGTTCCTCTTCGCCTTTGAACAAAACCTCCTCATACAATTTCTCACCTTCTCGAAGACCTGTATATTTTATTTCTATATTTCTTTTTCCACTGTTATGAATCATCTTTTTTGCAAGATCTGCAATCTTTACTGGCTCACCCATGTCAAAGACAAACACTTCTCCGCCATTGCCCATTGTGCCTGCCTCCAATACCAACTTACAAGCTTCAGGTATGAGCATAAAATATCTTAATATATCAGGATGAGTAACTGTCACCGGTCCACCCTTCTCTATCTGCTTCTTGAACAAAGGAATGACAGAGCCATTTGAACCTAACACATTTCCAAAACGTGTTGTGATAAACTGTGTGTGCTCGCCCTCCATCTTTTCGAGATGTGTGTTCAAACTTTGTACATAAATCTCACACAGTCTTTTAGAGCATCCCATAACATTGGTTGGGTTTACAGCCTTATCTGTTGAGACCATCACAAACTTCTTGACATGATTTCTAACAGCCAAATCTGCTAATATACGTGTTCCGAACACATTATTTTGTACACTAATGCTTGGATTATCCTCCATCATTGGAACATGCTTGTATGCCGCAGCATGAAAAACATAGTCAGGCTTATACTTTGAGAAGATTTTCGTCATTCTCCCTTGATTAATTATCGATGCAACGACAAATTTAATATCAAGGAACTCCATATTGGATTTCATCTCAAGCATAAGGTCATGCATAGGTGTTTCTGCTTGGTCAACCAAAATAAGCTTTGACGGGCGAAATGCTGCAATCTGGCGTGTTATCTCACTACCTATGCTACCCGCAGCACCAGTAATCAAGACACATTTCCCATGTATCAACTCGCCTATTTTTTCCATATCCACCTCTATCTCTTGACGAGGAAGCAATTCCAATTCTTCTCTAACATTCTCACGAGATATATCATGCAAATTTCTTACAATTATTCTCATTATCCAAAGAACGACTGTGCTACATACAAATGTAAGCACAAAAACACGATATGGCACGCTACTTGTATATGGTATCATATCTATAGCCCATCTGAAAGCCATACATAAAACCGAACCAAGGAATGTAGCACAAGCCGTACGTGCAAGATCCTTAAAACTCAACACACGAAATACATCAGTATATGTGTGGAATAGTTTCATGCCTATCAAATAGAATATCATGTCGATTAGCAAAGTCCACAACATCTGATAGCCATTTGCCACCAATTTTGAAGGACCATAAACCAAACAATACATGAACGCCATAGAAACAAAAATTACCATAAAGTCCATGATACTGATACACCAATAAGGCAGTGACTTTATTGAGAAGTACCAACTTCCAAACTTTTTTATGACTCTTTTTGTTTGTCTATTCATTACTATATGATCGTTACAGCATAAGGAAATCAAATGCAAAAGTACTAATTATTAAAAAAATAACACAAAAAACTTTTGATTTTCTCACATTTATACAGTTATTTTCCCAATTTTATCGATGAATTGTTCATATATTGAACACTCAACACATAATCTCACTTAAAAGAAACCGTCTTTGGCCATTCTTTCTCAAGTCCAAAATAGAAGTTTATTTGACCTATCGTTTCACATAACATGCCATCTTCACCTCATCTTCTTGTCATCTCAAAAACTACCGCATCTATCCATTCACCTTTCATCTCAAATGGAGCTTTTGCTTCTTCATCGTACCATGTCTCGATACGAGAAGAATCCACTTTGAGATTTCTAATCAACCGTTTCTTAACAGCATCAACACGCTTTTGTGCTAAATGCATGACAGGAGACTCACAGTTATCCGAAGCACCGCTATATCCTTTTATTATGACATTCACATCAGGATTGTCCTTGAGAAAATCAGCAACTATCCTTAGGTTTTCAAGCTGCTCATCATTGACATAGAATCTATCGACATAGAAAGACACATGAGTCTTCATCAATTCTCCAATTCTTACCACCTCACTCTCCTCTCGCGACTTCAGCTCTGCCTTTTTCTCATCATTCAGGTATTTAGCTATACTCGCATGCTGCGTCCTCAACGACTTTGCCTCCCATCGATGCACCTTCTTGTAGCGGTAATCTCCATAATAATCTTGAAGATGCACAACAACACCAAGTCCAGCAAACACGTATGGATCAGCGAATGTGCCATGAGTAAGACCATTATGATTGTCGCCTATCAGATTTGCAGAAACCCGCAATGAAGCATCAACTGCCCGAGAGAGTTTGTACAGGCATTGTGCGCCCAAACATAAGTCAAGATTGACATGGTCTCTATTGTCGAACTCATACCCTTCACGAATCAGGTTCTTCATCTTTTTAGGGAATCCCCAAGCATAATTCACACCAACTCCAGCAAATGCCTGCACACCGAATTTTCGATTTTCGTTGTATGGACACAAAAGATTTGTCAAGTCAATCTGTTCATTTATGGATATAACACACATCTTGAACAAATATTCATTGCCATAGTAATCCACAATCTCATTGACATCAGCATCATCACATATCTTGCCAAATGTCTGTTTATACCCCACATTAAACTTTGTGCTCCACAGATAAGAGAATTGCTTTCCTACTCCAAAATCAAACACTGGCCTATATTGCTTGAAGGCATCTCCGAATTCCATATTCTCGCTGAAAGGAACACTTGTGCCAACATTGAAATCAACAAACCAATTGTCAGAAACACCGTATGGCCTCCAAAGTTCGAGGACTTCTTCTTCATTTTCTCTTTTAGGTGACACCCATTTTGGTATAGTCCTGTGAGGGGCTTTCCATTTGGGTTTTGTCTGCTGGGCGTGACTTGCTATCGTCAACACCATGCATATCACCAATGTTAGCCACCTTTTCATTTCTTGAAGTATTCGTTGAAAGAGTCAATAATATGTTTCTGCTGTTCTTGCCCCACACATGGCCCACTTGGCAAGCAAAGTCCTCTATTGAAAAGAGACTCTGCCACACCATTAACATAAGACGGAGCATCCTTATACACCGGTTGCAGATGCATTGGCTTCCACAATGGACGAGTTTCAATCCCTCTTTCATCTAGAAACTTCTGCACATCCAGCACCTTATCAAAACATGCGTCCTCTCCTTCAAGTCTTATTGTTGTCAGCCAATAATTGCTATCCATATACTCTTCTGGAGCAGAATGCACAGTAATGGCATCAATGTCAGCAAGTTGTTCCACATACTGCTGGTGCAACCATTTATGATGTGCAATATGACTATCTGCAACCGTCATCTGTCCTCTGCCAATTCCTGCACAGATATTTGACATACGATAATTATAGCCTATCTTTTCATGCTGATAATAAGGATATGCTTCACGAGCCTGAGTAGCATAGAACATGACCTTCTGCTTTGCTTCCTCACCTGGGCAGATGAGAGCGCCTCCTCCACTTGTGGTAATCATCTTATTGCCATTGAACGACATAACGCCGTATGCACCGAAAGTTCCACACATCATTCCCTTATATCTCGAACCGAAGCCTTCTGCAGCATCTTCAAGCACTGGTATCTCATATCTGTTTGCTATCTCCATTATCTCATCCAGCCTTGCAGGCATTCCATACAGATAAACAGGGATAATAGCCTTTGGTTTCTTGCCAGTCTTCAATATTCTGTCTTTTATTGCCTCTTCGAGCAATTGCGGGTCGATGTTGTATGTGCCAGGTTCACTATCAACAAACACAGGAGTAGCACCTTGATACACTATCGGATTTGCGCTCGCAGCAAAAGTAAACGACTGACAGATCACCTCATCGCCTTTGCCAACACCAAGCATTATCAAACCCAAATGCACAGCGGCAGTACCTGCGCTGAGAGCAACAATCTTCTTATTGTCAACGCCCTTGCTCAGCGAACCCACTGCTTGCGATTCGTCAACTCTCCTCACAAACTTTTCAAGCTCATCCTCAAACGCATTCACATTTGGTCCGAGAGGCACCACCCAGTTTGTGTCAAATGCCTCTTGTATGTACCCTTGTTCTTTCCCGCTCATGTGTGCGAGACACAAATATATCTTTTCCATAAAAATCGTAATTTGAATGTTTTCTTTCCCGCAACCTACAATCAGTTTACAATATGTTTATAATGATGTAATTCCACATTTCCTCATGCAAATTTACAACATATCATTCATAAATCAATAGTTTTCAACCTAAAATTTCACGATAGTAATCTTTCAGACATTTGCGTACAAACCCCTGCTCAAAGCGAGCCGCCACCATTGGGCGTGCATTTCTTGCCATTCTCTCCCTTTCATCAGGATGTTCTATCATCCACACCATAGCATCATACAACGCATCTTCATCTTTTGACTGGATAATCAAGCCATTTTCTCTATCCGAGATTATTTCACGCGATCCATTTATATCAGTCACAATACTTGCCAGTCCCATTGCGCCTGCCTCTATTACGGCATTAGGGAATCCCTCCCTATAACTTGGAAAGACAAGCACGTCTGCTTTCTCATAAAACGCCCTTACATCTTTCTGAGCACCTACAGCCTCTATGAATGGGCTTTCATCTATCGCCTTCCTCGTCTCAGGATTTACAGGATCCAAGCTGTCTTCATAAGGTCCAACCAGCACAAGTTTCGATGACTGGTATTTTTTGTTCAATCGTACAAATGCGCTGACCAACTCATTCATACCTTTGTCTCTGACTATTCTACCCACAAAAAGAAAAGTCAAACAGGCAGAGTCTCTTTCTGCATTTACATCATCGAAAGAGCTTTCGTTATCACTTTTTTTCCAGTAATCTAAATCCACTCCTTTCACGTTTCCATAACCCAAAACCTTCATCGGCTTTTGCGTTATGCATCTTTGCAAGTCAGCCTTCACCCCCTCCCCCTCGGGGATTATGTGAGTGGCGCAAAAGCAAAGTATTCGGTCGGTGGTCATAAGGATAATCCTTGAAAGCCCTTTTGCTGTTGGCCATACCAACCCTGTGAAAGTATGAAGCCTCACCGGCACACGAGCCATCCATGCTGCAATCATACATAACAGCCCAGCCTTTGGTGTCATAGAGTGCACCATGTCAGGTTTTTCCTGTTTGAAAACCTCATATAGTTTGAAAAGCGAGCGTAAGTCTTTCAGCGGACTGATATGCCTTTCCATATCAACCCCGATTGTCCTTACGCCTTCTCTTTCTGCAAGTTCACTCAAGTCATTGTCAGGTGTAGATAAAGCAACAACATCATATCCTTCATCGACAAGTTCTCTTATAAGCCCCTTGCAAAACACGTTAAGTGACAAGCCTATGGTGGCTGAGCGTATTATCTTCTTACCCACAAATAGTCTGAATTATTAGTTTCACATCACCGATAAGCGAGTTGTTATAGTAGTAATCAAGATTTATCTTCACTTTATCAGGATAAATAACCTCGTCGTTATACTTCTGAGGATCATCAACTTTGGCAAGAATCTCCTCCTCATTGCGGTATTTCAAACTTGCTGGTCCAGTTATACCAGGACGAAGTTTCAATATGAGGCGATCCTCGCCCTCAAGCTTGTCTGCATAGCCTGGCACGTCGGGGCGTGGTCCAACAAAACTCATATCACCTATAAGAACATTCCACAATTCAGGGAGTTCATCCAACTTATATTTCCTCAGTTTTGCACCAAACGGTGTGATTCGGCTTTCTCCAGCCACACTTACCGAACTACCTCCGTGTCCGACTGTCATCGAACGGAATTTATACATAGTGAATAACTCTCCATTCCTACCCACTCTTTTCTGAGAGAATATAGCAGGGCCTCCCGGCATTTTAATGCGGATAAGAATCCATATTATCAACAACACCGGCCACAAAAACCATAAACCTACAAATGCCGTCAGTCTATCAAATAAGTATTTCATTTTTGTCTGAATAGAATTAAAATGTCTTGGCAGAAATACATAAATATTTAGCTACGCTTCACACATTCTGACATGTACAAATTGTTTGTCAACGCAACATTCACACTTTCTCTTTCAAAAAATCCTCAATGAGCAAGTCACCATCTTTTAGTTCTTCCACCACAACCACTTTGCATGCCTTCTGACTTGCTTTCATTGACCCTACATTTTCCTTATTTATACTCTCAAACATTCGCATACCAAGCTGGCTGGCTATGTTCATCCCTTCTGCGCACAATTTAGTACAAATACCTTTCCCTTGATGTTTGCTGTCAACCATCTTCCCAAGAAAGCACTTACCATTGAAAAAGCATCTCAAGAATGCATATCCAGCAATCTTTCCCTCATCTTCAACAATATATATAATATAGCTCTTGCGCCTCAACAAAGATGCCATTGTTTGTTCATCAAACTTATGAGGTTTAAACCATCTGAAGCTATCTTCTGGCTGTTCAGAGAAAAAGACAGAAAGTGCATGTGCATCACAAACCTCTGCAATTCTCACACCCTCATGTTGCAAGATGACTTTTTGAACATCATATCTGGCTGCACACAACATAGCGTTTCCCCATTCCACGCAATCCCACAACCAAGGCAACTTATTCTGCACAAAATGTGCTATTTCATATAACATAATTAAAACTCTCCTGCGACAAAAAACACTCCTATAACGGTCAAATTATTCGTAATACCCACTAAAGCTACATTGCGTTACGAGGTAACGACACATAGCGTTACGGGGTAAAGATACGTTGCGTTACGGGGCAACTATTTTAGTCAACATTAATAATGTCTGATTTGATGGAATATCAAAATCATTTATAGAACATCCATCAAGACAAACTTTCATACAAATCCTTCCACTTCTGCATCACCACATCTTTGTCATAGCATTTTGCCCTTTCCATAGCATTCGCCCCCATGCGTTTTCGTTCATCTGGGTGTTCTATCAAATAGCAGATAGCATCTGCCATAGCAGTCTCAGCCTCAACAGGCACAAGAATTCCTGCATCAAACATTTCAGGTCCTCTTGCCGTATCGTTCTTCTGCTTGCAAAGAGGGTTGTCTGTGATGATACCCCTCGGACCGAATCGGCAGTCTGCACTTATACACGCCAGCCCGCATTTCATTGCCTCAAGCAATACCAATCCAAAACCTTCCCACCTGCTCGGCAAAACAAATATCGACCGCTTGGAATACTCATCTGCTATGTTTCTGCAAGCAGGGTGAATCGTCACCTGTCCAGAAAGGTCGAGTCTATCAATCTCCCCTACAACATCTTCTTTGCCTCCATAGAAATCATCACCAAAAATGTCAAGCCTCCAATCTGGATGTTTCTCAGCCACCAACTTCCAAGCCCTTACAAGTACGTCAAATCCTTTCTGCTTGCATAGCCTTCCAACCGAAATGACACGCTTTGAATCAACATCACAGTCTTTCTGAGGCAGAATATTCGTGAAATTAGGTATCACCTCCACTCTCTTTGCGTATTTCCAATTCTCGCTGTCACCTTTTGTTAGACACACAACAGCATCGGCCTCCTTTTCCCGCTGCCGGTATTTATACCTCTTTACGATTGTGCCTAAGCCTCCAAAATTACTTCCATCAACAAGCGCTTTGTTGTCGATGTGGGATTCAAACACATATTTTGCATGTTTACCTGTACGGAATATATGATTTGTATAAACAGAATCTGACACAACATCTGGCTTGATTCTTTCGAGGCAGTCATCAAGTCTATTCTGCACCTTCTTGCTCCATCTGAGCCATTTGAGCACCTTCTTGCGATAACTTTTCACACCATCTGCCACATAGTAACTTTCTCCTAGCTTCTCCACATGCACCTTCTCCGAAATGTCATAAGGGCAGTCTATGGAATCATCCTGAAATATAGCAATCAGCCACACATCCCAGCCCCACACATCAGCCATATAATTCATTCTGTCTGTAAGAATCCTTTCAAGACCAGCTCGATTCTTGAAATCTAATACCACAAAGACTATTTTCATCTTAAGAGGTGTTCCATAAATTAGTTTAATCAACTTTCGCTTTGGGATGGTAAAGGGAATGCAAGTTAGTATTTCACCATTACTTAAAATTTGGGAGCAAGGTTTTTCACTCCATTCTTTACATTCTCTATCATCACCCACTTAGCCTGCTGCGGAGCGAAAGGATATAAGCGTGTGAGTCTTGAAGCACGAGCAGACACAGTCATCGCAAGACCCCTTACACCTTTTCTTTTCTCCTTTATCTCAATTCCCGACACTGTGCCAGTATTGATAATTTCATCCATCATCTTCACCCCTAACGACTTACAGGGTTCACACAGCATTTTCTCTTTCGGGAGACCAAGAATCTGCATAATATACATCAATGCACCAACAAAATCCCATAGCCCGATTTCCTTAAACAGGCTTTTCACCTCTTCCATTTCTTCTTCATCATCAATGCTGAGCAGAAGATAATAATAGTCAAGCACTTGCTTCATTCCGCATCCTTCAATCAAGAAATGATGAAACAGATGCACCAACACATATACCAAATCGAATTTCTTAGTAGGCACATTGATTGTGCCTGCATCTCCCGCAAGCTGACGCTTATTGCTCCACTGCAATGGTTTTTCTTTCTCAATCCAACCACAAAGAATCTCGCTGCTTTTAGGTTCAAATAAGTTTATGGGCAGGAAATGAACCTCCAAATCAATATTTCCTTTCAATACTGTTGACACATGGTAATATCCACATTCAACACTTTTGAAATTCTTCTTCATGTACTCCGTCACCGCAGCTTCTCCTCCGTCCATCCACACATCAATATCACCACCAGTCCTTCGCAAAGGGGTGTCATACAGCGCTGCTAAGCCTTGTCCTTTCATCACGCACATATTCACGCCTTCCATACAAAAAATCTCACACACCTTCACTGCCACCGTGTTCAACCTCACATTATCCTTCTCTATATAGTCAGCCACAGCAGACCAATCCATGATTACTTCCACCCCTGGGCGTTGCTCTTTAGGAAGTCTCTCGATGCCTGTAAATAGCAAACCAACAACGCTCTGCCTTTGAGCAAGTTTGAACAAGCCCCACCATTCCTCCTGCGACAACGAAGTTGGCAACTCAGTCTGCACGCCTAATGCTACTCGCATCAAATCAACAAAAGATTCAGTCATCTGCATCATACGGATTTATCGAAATTCATCTTCAGAGCCTCTCTCACACCACGGATATGCTGACTTGGAATGCTCATATCTCTGTATATCAACGCAACAACGCAATACACCCAAAATACCCACCACATTTTCATTCCAAAAAGCAAAGCTGCAAATACATTTTTACGACCATCAGCATCTCTCCACATCAATCTCTTCCATACAGCTGCCATAGCCCAACTCCTCACATAAAATCTGTCCGTGCGCTTCATATACGGCATACTTGCAGTCTTAGCGTTAAGATGCTCACATCCACCATCATACAAAACTCCAAGCTTCATACCCATACGATATGCTTTGTATGTTTCCAGAGTATCATCACTATAAGCAAAACCCTTCTCATCAAGCCACACCTCATCTTCTATACGCAATTTAATCAACGAATCCCTACGCCACAACAATGCTGGCCCTGCACAATACATCGAAGGATAGCATACACCCTTCTTAGGGCTGTTATTATAAGAGAACGACCCCCAAGGAAGAATCTTGAAGGCCCAATTGTCACCACGTCTCGGAAACGTCCAATTAGTCAATGCTGCATATACTTTATATTTCCATGACAGCCCTTGATTTTCGTATGTATCCGGCGCAATCACATCATAACCACCTGCCTCCATCTCTCTTATCAACCTCTCCACACAGTCGCTCTCCATCTTCACATCATCATCAAGCAACAGCACAAAATCACTGTCAAACACACTATAGTCCTGTGCCCTCTGCTTCACCATCCCAACACCTTCAAACACACGTATCTCCTTTGGTTTGACCGTCTGATTCCTCAGCAAGTCAACCTCCTTCTCCAACCATTCATTATTTCTGCCAAGTGTGCGAATTGCTACGCTATAAGTCATCAACGCCTAATATATTGGGTATATCAAAAATGCTTTTCTAATATATTTTATTGTAAAACCAATAGATTTGTAATCTACCAGTTACTAAATATTCTTACATAAATCCATAGCTGCTCCTATGGCTACATCCATATTATAATATTCCCAATCAGCAAAACGCCCTGTAAAATAAAAGTTATCGGATGCCAAAAGTCGCTTTAATTTCTTAATCATATCCCGTGTATTAGCATCTTGTATTGGATATGTATATTTATTGTATTTATGATCAAGATACTTAGGTCTCAATGGGACACGAGTAAGATTGTCAATTATATCTTCTTTGCTGATTGCATCCGTAAATTCTATCGTTGCAGTTATTCTTCCTTCGGGTAGATCTTTGTTATTGCTATCTGCAAAATTTCCAGTACAAATAATACGATGGCTCTCATGACAACGATCAGGTTGGTAAATCCATGAATATGGATTACTATCTATTTCACAAAAAACAGAAGTTGTACCATGATACTCTAACGCACAAACCTTATCAAAATATTCATCTATATCAACACCTTTGATAATTTTAATCATCTCCTTAATATTTCCACAGAAAACGACCTTATCAAACTCTTGATCACAAACAATCCATTTGTCTCCGCTTTTCTTTATTGATGCTACTTCTGAATCATATTGAATGTTTAATTCCTCGGCAAGCCTGTCAGCTATATACTGAGACCCATTCATTTTCTCATACCAGAATGTAGCATGTACAAATTCTTTTTCTTTTACATGATTTATATTGTTAAAAATCATTTCAGCAACTGTAGGCATAGGTAGTTTCCCTTCCAACCATGACATCGGCACATTCTTCAAATCTCGGCGCCACACTTTTTCATTATATGGTTGGAAATATATCTTATATAAAGTTTCACCGAAACGATTTCTCAAAAATTCTTCAAAATTAGCTGGTTCAACTTCCTCCTTTTTTGCCATATCAACAAGGTCGGCTATAAATTGCTTCTGAACATCCTCTTCGAACAAATACATGTGATTTTCTATTGGATAAGGAATTTTTTTACCATCATCTGTGAAAACAACAGAATTCCTTTCAGCCTTGGTAAATTCATTCTCACGTGAAAATTTAGTCCAAAACCATTCTAATACATCTTTACGTTTAGAATTGAATATATGTCCTCCACAAGTATGAAATAGATTTCCACATACTCTAACGCATTTAATCAATCCACCTGGTCGATCTTCCTTTTCAAATACTATAACTTCGTATTTATCCTTTAAGAAATGTGCAACACTTAAACCAGATACTCCTGCACCAATTATTGCAATTTTTTCCACGCCAAAGATTATATTATTTTTTTATCCATTTTGACAATTTAACAGGATGCAAATATATTGCATCTTCAGGGAACCTATTTAGTATGTCATCAAGATCCTTATACTCCTTTTCCAAATTGTCCCAAGTATACTCAGGCATGTCACAAAAGACATTATCTGCACTATACCAATACGAACGTCCTCTTTTATTCATATCTTTCTCCGTTTTTATCCTTTTTTCAGATGCAAGTATCAATGCTGTAGGTATCGCGACTTCAACAAATAATGAAGTTGCGCCAAATACGCCACAATAGTGAGCAAATCTTGACATTGCTTCCCCTGATACTAAAAGTGTATCTGAATATGATGCCGCTAAAGGATATGATAACTTTACCGATTTTCGAAAAGGATGTCTAAACCATGACAATGTACGCAAAAATAATCTTGCCTTATTCGCCATAGAAGAAATATCCAAAGTGAACTCACGAAACACATCTTTTCTGCTAAGTTCCAATGGATTTATCAAACCATGATGCCCAAATCTTTCAATGGCTTCGTCAACGGAGGGCAACTCTGTTTTTGTCTCCACATATTTCTGAACGGGATTAAAAGAATAAGCGGCTAATGTTCCTATCCAAAAATATTTCTGTTCCTTTATTGTTCTGAGATGAGGAATCCATGATTCACCATTTTTAAGTTCAAAAAACTGGAGGATATTATTCTCATTTATTTCTGGATTGATTATCATATCATCTGCTATAAAATAGAAATAATCGAATCCTTTATTATAAAGAACATTATATGCCTGTGCTATATATGTTTCAAAGAAAATACTTCGCCCATATACAGGTATCACATTCTCCATATTTCCATCATAAAAAGGAACAAGATAATATCTATGAGAAAAGCGTTCCTTATACATTCCCTCTAAAACAGGAATATTTTTGTCATACCTGTGATTAAAGATAATGACTAGACAAACTTTACTTTTTATGGAAGTATTCATATAAAAATGTAGGCAAAATTCCTTTAATAAAAGTCAATATATAACATTTTAAAAAACCAATTGTAGAAAAATGAAGAGTTTGATAAGCCAACCTACATGCATACATTCCATTCAAACGGCTCTTAAATGTTCTCCTACGAGTTGCATTTCTATCATCGCGCATATAATAGAGATATTCACCCATATTCCATCCTCTATACCCTTTTGCGAACATTTTCATCCACAAATGATAATCTTCAACACGAAGAAGCCGCCTATCTACAGTATATCCGTTCACAGCATCATACGCTTCTTTACGCACCATACAAGGAGCATGACAAAACGGTGGTCCTGAAACAAATGCCTCTTTTGTAGGTTCTCCTACACGGAGATTTGTTCTGGAGAATTCCCCTTTTTCATCAAATTGAATCATTGCACAACTTACTATAGCATATTCTGGATGACTATCAAGAAATTTCACCTGCTTCTCAAACCTTGTCTCATCACACAAATCATCTCCATCCATCCTAGCGATGTACTCCCCTTTTGCTACAGCAAGACAATTGTTTAGTGTTTGATTCAGGCCCATATTATGGGCATTCTTAAGAAGTTTTATATTGGGATAATGTTTTTGATTCTCATATGCCAAAACATAGGTTTCATCTTCCGAACCATCGTCACACATTATTATTTCAAAATCCTTAAAAGTCTGTGCATATAAAGAGTCTAACGCTTCTTGCAAAGTTGAAGCACAATTGTATATGCCCATTATAACAGATATTTTTGGAGTAGATAACATCGCTTAAAATGTTTGTTTTATACCAATTTTAGAAAATCAAAAGATGCCAAAATGAGATAAATTCCATATTTTTTATCAAGAACATGAAGAAAATAATCAACAACCAATACGACTACGCCACATTTACTCTCTCGTCTTCTATATTTTACCCATCAGAAACATAAAAAAAGTAAATCCAAAATGCAGCAGTAGCCCTATTGCTACTTTACGATCTTGATTGTCCCAAATATGTAACCTAATCAATCCATAGGCAAGAACAATAGGATAGAGAAACCAGCTCAGGTATGCAAATCGATTACTATATGACGCTCTGATTACCATAACCCAAGATGAATTCGCCAGTATATATGTACAAGCAAGCGCATTGAACACCTTATCTTGTATATTCCGTTTCATTACCACATACCATGTGAAAATTACTGGCACAGATGAATACAACAAGAAGTCCCAACGGAACACACCAAAGGCTGTATATTGCTTGTCTTTGGTAAAAAGATATGCATCGAGACGATCGTCAAATCCTAATCCCCTGAACATTTCAATCACCACATTTCCTAATGAAAAAGATACAAGTATGGATGCAATCCATAGATATATTGCCCACTTTGGATTTCTAACAAACGTTATAGAGGCTACAAAACAAAGAGCTGGTAGATATGTACTATTATGCACCCCTGTCGCCAGGAAAAACATTAACCCACCAAGTATATAATTTTTATTTGCAAGGATAAGTGCCATGCCAAACAGCACCAAAGATGCACCCATTCCATTGCGAATACCATTTGTTCCGTATGTATAAAAAGAGAAAGCTGTTACACAAAACAGCATTGCTATCCAAGAATTTTCCCACAACAGCTTCTTACATGTCCAAAATTGCAACCCAATATACACAATCTCTATTATCAAAAAAAGATAGTGAACTGACCAGCCCATGCGCTTGCAAAATATCTTAAGATTGTTAAACAACCACTCACCTCTAAATTGCAACTCATACGGAGTATTTGGTTCTAACAATTTATAATCTAATCCATAATTACCCGTATCGCCAAACACATAACTTGAAGGACGAAGTCCCAAAAAAAGAGCAAGTATAACAAATAAAAAATATGCAGGAAAGTCAGAGTGTACGGTAAGCAAATTAGTGTTGTCTGTTGAACTGTGATAATTCAAAAATACAAAACATGTCAATCCTAAGATAAACCACTCCACATACACCACATAAAGTGTAGGATCAATTAAAAGCATACTTTATAAAACTTATTTATTTGCATAACGATGTTCGGAAACCATGTGCCTGCAATCCACACATATACCATAAACTTCTCCTATTTTATTCATGTGTGCACGCAAAGACTTACATTTACAGCCGCTATGCATGCAAGAACCACCTAATTCAATAGCATTTGAATTATTAACATCATCAGCCTCGTCATTTTGATTTGCTATGAAAAACCAAGCTATTAATGCAGTTGCCAATGTAGCCAAAAAAAATTTCGTAAAAGGTTTCATATACCATTATGATTTTATTCGTGAAAAAAATGAAACACCAAAAACTCTATGCAAAAGCCTCGTAATTGTAAAATAAAGCATAGGCTTTTCTATCCAAGTCTTGGAATACCAATGAATTGTCCTTGTATTTCCTGTTTTATATAAGATACCTGTAGCGTCCTCTAATGGGCAGAAATAATCTTTAGAGTAAATATTTATCCCTGTTACTTGCTGACATGTATCTATAGGTAGCATGCCATACTTCATAAGCATCTTTGACGTGTGCATGACGACTGTTCCTGGTATCTGCACACCATTTTCATCACAATAATGAATACTTTCATAATGTTTCAACATCTCTCCATAAAACTTATTGTACACTTCACAGCCAACTCCCAAGCCAGGATTTACTGCAGGGTATCCTTTCTCATACACATCCATACATTCCACCCCCATAAAAGGTCCCCTTTCGACAATATCATCCATTGGTGCTATAACTTCCACATCTGTATCGAAATACAATCCTCCTTCATTGTACAGCACCCAAAATCTCGCCACATCACTTACAAAAGCATATTTCTTCGCAGAATACGCCTCTTTGGTGAATGCCATCATATTCACATCAAAGTTACTCTCGTTCCATTCCTTAATTTCATAATCAGGGAAAAACTTCCTCCAACTGTCTATGCACTTTAATGCAGACTTTGGTAATGGTTTACCTCCAAACCAACAATAATGTATAATCTTTGGAATCATAAAATTTCCTTATAAAAGTGATTCAAACAATTCATACCAGTTCAAAACAATTCTATCCATATTGAATTTTTCCGTATAAATTGTTGCTGCATTAGATAATCTCGAAAGTTTTCCGTTATCATTCATTAAAGAATGTAACTTAACGGCATAAGTGTCCACATCAAATGCTGGGACTATGAGCCCGGTTTCCTCATCTTTTATCACATCCGACACAGCATTGAAACTATCAAATGCAATAGGAACCACTCCATAAGATGATGCTTCTGTTATCACAAGTGGAAAGCCTTCACTATTGCTTGTCATACATAATATCTTCGCTTTCTTATAATAATCCTCCGAATCAGCAAATCCAACAAGTTCTATGTTTTTAACACTATTCTTTCTTATCTTCTTTTGCATTATCTCATAATACTCGCCATTACCAACGACAGCGCATCTCCAAGATGGATTGTTCTCGTATATTCTCTCCCATACTTTCAACAACAAGTCGGGCCTTTTCTGCAAGAAATTCAATCGACCAACAAATACTACAAGATTATCTTTCGTGCATTCTTGATTTTTAGTGTGCCTGTTCGTTATTGGATTAGATATAGCGTACAATTTGGAAGCATCCTCTATACTCGCCATGCTTAAGAACGCAGGTTTTGCCTTTTCTGACAAAAGAACTACAGCATCCGACAGTTCATACACCTTGGAATACCGACTCCCACACTTCTTTATCTGAATCTTTCTAAACAGACTCATATTATGAAATAAGAGATTTATCGTCTCCCCGATTGACAGTCCTGCTGAGAATATATCAGAAAATGAAGCTCTATATATGTCAACATAATGCATTGGGTCAAAGTGGAAAACAGACACAAGTTTTGCTTTTGTCTCCTTTCTTGCTGCATCACATAGTCTTACTATATCCAAACTATCTGCTTGCTGGTTGAATAACACATCAACTTCATTCTCTAAAATAAACGAATGTAGGAACCTCTCATTTTCCGCACAATCATACTTGCTTGACTTTGGGAAATAACACTGCTGTATCTCTTTTTCAACATCCTTCCTTTCTTTGAAAGAAATGAACTTCACATTATGTCCTTCAAAAGAAAAACGCTTTCCCAATTCAAGGGCAAATCTTTCTATGCCGCCACAAAATGGAGTTATATTTAATGCTGTAACAATTAGTATTTTCATTTACACTCTAAATCTCTTATAAGAGTCAATAAACGATCCTTTTGTACAATTCAGTATCTCACATCCAACAGACTGCGCATATCGGTTTAGAATGTCATGTCCTTCAAAGAGATATCCAAATCCTTTCATGAAATGATGAACTCTAATGCCATAATGCGCACCGAAAGACACAGGAGTGAGTTTTGCTTCCGTCTCACCTATATGGAGATATCTATAGCAAAATTCATTGTTATCAGTCACAACAAGACCATTGAAGTAGTTATGCTCAACACCATACAGATTTATATGCTTATACCCTTTTGTAATCAATGCATATTCAGCATTTTGAACCACGGTGCCAAATTCTCCATTGCCAAGCCCTCTACGGTAATACCAGAATCGCAAAGACTCAAAACCTATGTACTGACGAGTATGCAATGGCACAACAACGATATTGCTATTTGTTATCGCCTTAAATGTTTTATAATATAGATATGGTATGAATAAGTACATTTTCCATGTAGTGCGCTCATTCATATTCATATACATATTCTCAACACGCTCTTTGTCAGGCAATCCCTCACAAAAGAACTTCGGATCCGACAACGCATAATATTTAGGTTTCAAACGCTCATAGCTTTCCAAGTCAGCTATATAGTTCACACCACAAAACTCATCTCCTGCATACTTATCCCACTCCGCCTCAATACGTGATATGCTTTCATTTAGCGAAGGTCCATTAGCTAAAACGTGAACTGTCTGACTTTCCTCAGGCTCTTCCTTGCATAACTTGCTAATATAATCAGTAAAGTCTTCTTTAGTTAAGAAATACAAGAAATAGAATATCGTATCAATTATATTTATCAAGAACTCTCGCATAGTTAATCCTTGTTCATTATCTTGACTATCTCCTCTGCAAATTCAAAGTCCTCAGGCCAATCTATATCAACACCTTCAACCTTATCAATCACCGCCATATAAGGATTAAAACCTATACGCTGTCCATGCTCCTTCCATATTTCGCTCTTAAACATAAAGAATGCACTTGTCTCCACATATACAGGTTCAATAGTTTGAGTTCGAGGAATATTCTTCAATTCATAGTTCAGAGGTTTGCCTTCATACCAGGCAAAGGTTTGGATTTTTTCTGCACTGAAAGCAGAGTCATACCCTTCTTCCTTAATCTTTTTGATAGCATTCTCCACTGTGCCTACCTTTATGAAAGGAGACGTTGTATGTGCAAGCACATATATGTCTGCATTAACAGCCTTTGTAAACTCATCATAGATCTCTTTTCCTAAAGTTTCATCTCTATCCAAATACTCTGGTCGCTTAAGAAACTTCACCCCTTTGGGCAATAATGGCACAACATCCTCATTGCTACAATACACATAGATTTCATCTATATCACCAACCTTCACCAATGTTTCTAATATATATGACATTAACGGCTTTCCACCGAGCATCTTCATATTTTTTCCCTCAACTCGCTTGCTGTTCAAACGAATAGGAACAAATGCTACTGTCTTCATTTTTCAGTCTTTTTTACCACAATTCACGCCCTAACAACAAAGTTTTCTAAAAAATCCACCAATACACACGTAGGAACTTTTTTGTAAATGCTTAAACTCTACTAATCCTACTGATTAATCCCATATAATGATTCATAAACCATAACTGCAGTTTGCACATCATCAATCCATGGCGATGCCACGTACGAATATAATGTGCTGATGGTATTAACCTTTTAGGGTATATATCTGGATAACAAATATTTTCTATTTTATCATATAACCAAGGCATTTCTTTTGACAGGTACGTCTCAAATTCTTTAATCTGGCTCTGGTATGATGACAAAAAAGAATCATAATTCAGCAAGAAAGAATATACTTTATTTGAAAGTACAAGCAGACGTGACAATAAATAATCCATATTCAATGTATGACCATTAATACTACCATTATTATTAGTTGCCTGATGCCATTCCTCTGCCATCACACGTAGCCCCTTTATCAGCATCCAGAAATTCTTTTCTTGTGACTTAAAACTGACAGTTTGACCTTCCCTACCCACCAAATAATGATACAAAACACCTGGTACATAATATACCTTTTGAGCAGCGGCGAAAGGCAAAAATATCCACTCTTGATCAGTATAAGAAATGCCCTCAGTCTGCCTATAGCCAATCTGTCTTAGCATGTCAGTTTTATAAGTTACAGCATGCATCCACATTCGATGATAATCATGAGACAAGGCAGACATGTCTGTTATCTTGTAAGGCGTGAGACTATATACGAATATTTCCTCTTGTCCATTTTGTGGATTCACCTTATCCATGTCGTTAATAACTAAATCCACGTCAAGCTTTGACAAATGATTCAAGAAAATTACAAACTGTTCAGTTTCAAACCAATCATCAGCATCCAACACCTTAATATACTTGCCTTTTGCCTCCTTTAATCCCAGATTGACGCAAGAGCCATAGTTCCCATTATCTTTATCTATCACTCGATAAACAAGTGGATACAACGATTCAAACTTATGAGCAATCTCTGAACTTGTATCTGTACTACCATCATTCACGACGATTACTTCAAGCATATTCATCAACACTTCATCATCTATGACAAGGCTTGATAAACACTTATGGAGATATTCCTGCACATTATATGTAGGAATTACTATAGACAAAATTTTATACACTTACACAAATTTTTATGAAGGAATAATGCAGTTTAGACATTCATAACTTAACTTTAGTATGAATTTCTCAAATTCTACACAGCTCATACACTTTCTCCACCTCTGATTCATTTCCATAGTCATGACTCTCCAGATATTCCACTATGCGCTTCTGTTTCTGCTTGTCATTCAAGAAATCAAAGATTCCTCTTGCGCATCCTTCATTGTCCATTGGCACTATGACACCATCCACTCCATCTTTAATCTGAGATGGCGCTGTCGAATAGTTTGTCACTACAATCGGTTTACATAGTATTTGAGCCTCACGCACGGTCACTGATTTCCCTTCATATCTTGATGGTTGAACATACACATCACATGCCTTGATATACGGATATGGATTTGTATAAGGTCCTAAAAAAGTGACCCACTCATTCAAAGATAGTTCATCTATAGTCTTGTCTATATCCTCATGATTACCTGGACCTATTATATACCAATGAAAATGCGCCCCCATCTCCTTCATCTTCGCGGCAATAAATGGTATGTTGTCAAAGTTCTTTGCTTCGCAGATTCTACCTATCGACAGCATTGCCCATTTCTTCTCATTAACAGAATCATCCCTGATTCCATCAGAGAATAAATCCTCATTTATCTCTCCAGCCCTTTGGCGAACTATCTCAGAAGACAATATATTGCCGATCTCTACAATCTTATCTTCCAACATCGGGAATACTTCCAAGAAAGTCCTTGTCACATCAGGAGATATACTAACAACATTGTCAAGCCTCTCCCACATTTCATATTCCCTTTTTGGATTTACATTTATTTTTGTATAATCGGTATGAATCCATCCTACTTTTCTCTTTGCTTTAACATGATCAAGCACAAAGTAGTGAGGGGTGAGGAAAGAAATCGCAAGATCATATTCTTTTTCCGCATCTCCTATATTTGGCAGTACTTTTGTCACCCACTTCGGCTGTGTCACAATCTCATTGCCACCAGTCAACAACCACTCCATCTTGCCAATCATCCTCATCAAGGCTATCTTGAAATAACCTTTCTTAACAACCTCAACAATAGACCTCTCCAACATAGAATATTCCTCCACCATCGGCAGAATATTTATCTTGTCTATAGGTATAAGCGGGAAAAACACCCCACGATGGTCATATACAAACAAGTCAACATCAACCTTCTTTGGATCCAAACTATACAGTAAACCCAGTAGAGCTGTTTCTGCTCCACCAAGCTCCATATAGTGCATTAATATTATAATACGAGGCTTCATATTTATATTAATATCAACAGTCTGGTAAAAACCGATTTAAGCATTTGAAAATTAGTTTATTACATTAACTTTATTTAGCATCACAAAATAGTTAAGTAACTGAAAACCATGAACTTTAAATACTAAATAAAAGTAATATGATACTATCAGCAGCACTTGACCAATATGAGAAAATTTGCATTACACAACAATGGAATACAAAGATCTTCTTCTGAATCTGGTTACAAATAGAGTTTGTATTCAAGAAGTGCAAAGAGTTCACTGGACTTTGTGATTCGCAGGCGAGAAACAGAAAGAAGATTCACTTCGCTTTAAACGCTTCGCTCAACTCTGGGGACATAGCGAAGGTTCTACTATATGAATCTGGCAATGCTATTTCGATGGCATCACTCAAGTCACTGATGGTCAACCAATATATGGGCTCAAGAATTATTTCAAGGTCTGCCATAAAAAACAATCCGTTGTTAGGAGCAGTGATAAAACTGACTCCACTCAAGACTACGCCCTGTTTTTCATTCCTGCCATCGGATAATGCATAAGAATTATCATTACACATACAGAATTCGAATATGA
The DNA here is from genome assembly GCA_024401215.1 of Bacteroidaceae bacterium. Classification (GTDB taxonomy): domain Bacteria; phylum Bacteroidota; class Bacteroidia; order Bacteroidales; family Bacteroidaceae; genus Minthosoma. Next base: position 88,990 of record JAKSLL010000001.1, on the reverse strand, counting down.
CCAAAATAACAATATCTATTAAACATTGCAAACAATTCAAAATCAATTACTATGAATGCTTAAATCCTTTGCAATTCTCTCACTAATAACTCTTGCACCTCGGTAATTTAAGTGGTTCACATCACCAAAGCAAGAGTCTGGTAATTGCAGGAGTTCGTAATCCATAAATGGCACATTGGGATAATTATTCTCAACGTATATATGCAGAGACTTATTACCATCAACAATAGATTTTGTTGGATATGATGGCATATTAAAGAAAATCAACTCAAGGTTATTAACATCACAATAAGCTACGATTTTTCGCAAATAGGAAACGTTATATTCATGTATTTGTGGTATAGTTCTTCGTTGATTACTTTCATCTCTTAAAGACTCATCTTCGTCCAGTTTATCACGTACCAAACGAGTATATCCACCTATGCCAAGCTCATTATAAGAAATTGATGACACAAGACTCTTAAGGGGAATTATAACTTTCAAATAATGCAAGGGATTAAGCAGAGCTCCACTATCATGAGCCAAAAGTCCCAACCAATCTTCTGGCGTCATCACGTCCCAATAATAAGGATGAATCTTATCCGGGATGTTCTTGAAATAATTGAACACTTGAGTTTGATCACAGATTACCATTACTCTTTGCAGCTGGGGATTACGCAGATGCAGCATTCTTAAACGCCAATATATGACATTATAGTTATCTGCATTGACTGCGCTATTCCATGTCTCTGGCACGAGGCGATCATCAAAACCATATTGTACACGTGAATTACCCAACACAAGCGTAGTTGCCTCAGGATGTGAGCAAAGATCATCACGCGTCCAAGTCACAGTTTTCCATACACAGAACACAAGCAGGGCAAGAACTGCCATAAAAGCAAGCACACGAAGTAAGAATCTATTCTGTGTCATATCAGAACTGAAAATATATGAATTTCTCTGACCTGCCTTCAAAGAATAGCATCAAGAAAATCAGTAGTAAATATATGCTCCACCTACCAACACGCGACAAAGCAAAAGCTTGCAACGGATGATTATACGCCTGAGTATATCGTTCAATCATCATTAATGCAAGAACAAAACCACAGGTAGCGAAGACCATGATAGATGATAAACCAAGATCAGTCCATGCCAAGCCTGATTTCAGGCTAAGGATGCTAGAAAAAATCAGCACCACCTGATCAATATTCTCTGCACGGAAAACAATCCATCCGCCTACAACAAGGATAAACGTCAAGAGAATGCTCCACCAGCGACCTTCAAATCTACGCAAATCCTTGTTAAGTATAAAGGGAATACTAAGTAGAGCAAAATAAAGCCCCCAGACAATATATGTCCAATTTGCGCCATGCCATAAGCCGCTTAAACCAAATACAATCAACGTATTCCCAATCTGCCTAATCTTTCCCTTTCGGTTTCCACCCAACGGGATGTACAGATAGTCGCGAAACCAAGTATTGAGCGAGATATGCCACCTGCGCCAGAACTCAGGAATGCTCGATGAGAAATAGGGCGTGCGGAAATTGGCCATTAAATCGAAGCCAAACAGACGAGAGGTACCGATGGCAATATCAGAATAACCGGAGAAGTCACCATAGATTTGGAAGGTGAATGCCAATGCGCCAAATAACAATGTAATCCAACTAGCATCATCGCTACGCTTAAACACCTCATTGGCAATCATCGCACAATTATCAGCAATAACAACCTTCTTGAACATTCCCCAAAGAATCTGACGTAATCCATCAACTGATTTAGAATAATTATACTGTCTTGTCTTTAAAAACTGAGGCAACAAATTCGTAGCACGCTCAATTGGTCCAGCCACCAACTGGGGAAAAAAACTGACATACGCAAAGAAAGAAACCACATCATGCATAGCCCTGATTTGCCCCCGATAAACATCTATTACATAGCTAAGCGTCTGAAAGGTATAGAAACTTATGCCTACAGGTAGCAGCAAATTAAGAGTAGAGATATGAATATCAACACCTATCGACCTTCCCAATGTCACCAAATTCTCCGCAAAAAAATTGTAGTACTTGAAGACCGCAAGAATACCTAAGTTTATAGCCACATTCAGCGTCACCAGCCACTTCGCCTTCTTCCGATTGACCTTCTCAGTCAGTAAACCTCCACCCCATCCGAGGAACGAAGTAAAGACAATGAGCCCCAACAATTTCCAATTCCACCACCCATAGAACACATAGCTAGCTACAATGACAAACACATTCTGCCACCGCAAGCTGTTACGCAACAGATACCAATAGATGATATAGACTATTGGGAGGAAAAGGAGGAATTCGATGGAGTTGAAATGCATATACGAATTAAAAAAATTAAGAGATTCAATTACACAACTTATGTCTCTCTAACAGATCTCTCATTCTCACATTCAACCCGTCAGGACGATTGAGCACACAAAATGGAACATTATATATCATAGCAAACGCTGTGCCATGAAAACTATTGCTAACAACATAAGACGCATTCTTAATCAATGAAATGAATGTTTCAGGACTAGAATAGACGAAATTCTTATCAGCATATTTTAATGGAGCAGAACATATTGCGTATATCTTCATCCCTCGTTCTTTTGCTATTTCCTGTGCCTTTTTCTTTATATCATCACCAAGATAGAAATCATATACGAGGACGTACTTTTCTCCTGCACCCGTTCCATCTGCCACGTCATCCCATTGCTCCTTTGTAAGCATAAATACAGGATCATCTTGCAACTCACCTTGGAAGCCTAATTGTCCAAGTATTTTCAATGCTGACTGTTCACGAACAGTTATCTTATCAAACCGTTTCAAGTTTTCCTTCACAAAATCCACAGAAGAAGGAACCAATTCCTCTGTCGCAAAACTTGCTGCAAAACTTTCTCTACGCACATTCTCACCTCCGAAGTCAAGGTAATAACCAGAATCTGTACCATTACGGAATGTAGTATTCCATATTTGATCGCTACCTGCTATATACATATCTGCAACAGGTGGATTTTGCCTTAACTCTTCAACACTCCAATATACTTTTGTTCGAGGTATCCACTTGTCAGAGAATGCCTCAAATGAGGCATGACGCTTCATATCCCTTATCCGTTGTGGCAAATACACAAAGAGTTTGACTAAATCCTTTATGGATTTTGGGAAATAAAACAAATGTGATGTCCTACGCATATAATCAGGACGATAGTCTATCACTTTCACATCATGCCCTTGGTCTGTAAGCCAACGCCATAGTGCATAGCACTGCAATCTGGCACCATGATTATCTGCATTCTGACAAGTGATTGTACAAATTTTCATCCTATCATCCTTTCTACCTTCCCTATTTCCGTCAAATAGGTAGTATTTTCCTCTTTCTTAACATTTGCGATAATTTTTTCTCGCAATTCATCATCATTAACAAGTCGGAGAATATTATCAGTAATAGATTCTGGAGTCATTTCTGCAATAAGTCCATTCTCTTCATGCTTCAACTGATCATGTACCACATCAAAATTCGTACTTACCACAGGCCTACCAAGAATCTTCGCCTCGGCAATGGTCAATCCAAAACCTTCAAAACGTGAGGTTTGCACATAGATGTCTGCAGCTGCCATATAAGGATATGGATTGGGGTGCATGCCACACAAAGTAATCTCATTTCCCAAATGATACTTCTTTATCAACTCTTCTACAGCAGTTCTTTCTCCTCCATCACCTACAAAAAACCAATTGAACTTCAATCCTCTCTCTTTCAAAAGGCAAGCAGCCTCAACTGCAAGATCATATCCCTTCAATGCAACCATTCTACCTACCGTGCATATTGTGAGAGGTTGGGTTGAGTTAGTTGGGAGCGGTTGCTTAGCCATTTCTCTGATAAGATTTACGTTCAGAATATCAAGAACTGTATGAAGCTTCTTGCTATCAACAAAATCGGAAGCAGCAAGAATGGCATGAAGCTTATCAGATACAGGACAAACATAATCCATTTGATCATAAAACGGACGATTAAACGATGCTTTATACCCCACATTCGTTATATCTGCATTCACCCACGCAATCTTCTTCTTAGCCATTACCTTCTCTGCCACATAGTAAGTAGGGAATCCTTGTTGATAAGCTATTGCAACATCATACTTTTTTTCAACCCTCTTATAAGCAGTTCCCATCGCCTTCCATCTCAACTCTGCCCCATGGCGCTGTGGATATAAGCGTAACATCACGGAGAAAAACAATTGGCATATCTTAAATAATACTCCTCCTTGATTAGGGAAAGGAATTATATGTACTTCTTTCGGCACAAATTGCTCAAACACACCTCCCATATTCACCATCATCAGATCCACTTCCACCTTAGAGTAATCCAACAATGGCAACAACGACACAAGACTCTTCTCTGCACCACCACAGGTGAGCGAGTCAATCATAAAAAGAACTTTTTTCTTCATCAAAACATTATAATTCCCTCTGCAATTTCTTTATAATTTACCCCAACCACTTGCCTTTCTGATAATATTTTTGAGTTTCTTTGAACCCTGTATAATGAATAACATTTGGCGCTATATCATCCATCTATAATTGTTTCTATGTGTTTTAGCCAATTTTTAAAGCGAGGACAATGCGTACAAATCTGTTCTATTGTTAGATTCTCCATTATCAAATGGCTATCATGTACCTTTTCGTAACCAAAAATATGATTCAATCGTTTTGAAGGTGCAGTTTCAAGACCTCCATTTATTTCTTCCGCATTACTATATGATTGTATTGTATCCGCAATGCATTGTAGTTGAGACTCTTCATCCACAACAGAGCTGAATGCGTCAACATCAACAAATAGAAGTGTCTCATATTCATATTTCTGAATATACGGAATGAAGAATGGAACGTTGAGTTCATACGCCATCGCTTTCTCAATTAGTTCGATATTACATGCGTCTGCAGAAAAGCCAGGGAAATCATTTGGTAATCGGAAGAAATCCAAGAATGTAGTAATCCACGGGTTACTTTGAGCACTAACCCTATTGACTTCATTTCGCAAATATTCAAACCCAACATTGCCTCCTTTTATATTCTTTTTCCTATTAGTCGTTATCTTTTGAGCATTAAACACCCATCCCCTTTCTATTACTTTTGGAAGCGAGTACAAATAAGGCAGCAGCTTATTGTTAACGAAATCGACTTCACAATCACCTTCTACAATAAAAACAAATCTATTCTGCATAATGAGTATTATTTAAGAAGGTTGTCCTCCAATTATATTCATTTCCCAAATTTCACCCAAGCTATACTCTTCAAGCCATGCATTCAGTTCTTCTGAACCCAATCGACGGAACGTGGTGGCATTATTCTGACGATCTGCAACCAATACATCCTCAGGGGCAAAATTATCCACCAAATAGTTTGATTGAGTACATATAACAATTTGGGATTTTAATGCAGTTCGCTTTATTATACTTGCCAATCTATTTATAGCCTGAGGATGGAGACCTATTTCTGGCTCATCAATTATAATAATAGCAGGAGGCTCTGGTTGCATTAGCAATGTGACAAGACAAATGAAACGCAGTGTTCCGTCAGACAATTGATAGGCATCAAAATAGTCTTCGCACCCTTTCTGCTTCCACTCTAAAGATATAATGTCTGTATTCAATCTATTAGGTTGCAAAGCAAAACCTTCAAAGAAAGGAGAAACAGAACGAACCATAGCTTCTATTCGCGCGAAATGCTTTGGATGAACTTTTTGGAGAAAATACAGGTATGCAGCAATATTACTGCCGTCACTTCTAAGACAACGATTATCGCTAACAGACTGCGACATTTTCATCTTTGACGTCATTGTCGTATCATGGAAATGAAACGCTTGCAAATCATCACCAAAATAATGCATTCCTTCATCCATATATTGATTAGGCAATTCTTTCTTGCTCTCGGTGGATATTGAAAGTACATTGTGTTCTTGCCAGAATGTTATTCCTGAATAATTCACAACTAAAGAATCCTGTACAAAGAGTAATTCGTCTTCGTACACACGTTTTTTACCCTCGTCATCAACTTCCACTTCCAGGACTATCATATCAGTATTCTTAGCCCCCATATATAGCAGTTTATTCGCCCCTCTATTCTTTAGCACAAACTCTTGCAAATTTCCTCTGTACAACGATTTGAGCAAATCAAAAACAGAGACGAAGTTCGTTTTTCCAATTCCATTGCTACCGATAAGGACATTGAGATTTTTCATCTCTACCGTCTGGTCTTTTATTGACTTATATCCTCTTATTTTTATTTTATTTATCTTTTTTCTCATATTTCTTCTATTAAGTCTTTGCATTTCAATCCATTTGCTGTTCAAACGCTTCATCGCATAAACATCCCCACTTCTCAACAAACTCCCGCAACATAGAAATTATCTCACCTCCCCTGTTAAACGTTACAACATTCACTTTCTTCGACACGCACCTTACAAATACACATTCCTTATTCACTATCATAAGATCAACATCACATTTACGGTAATCAAATGACGACAGTAATGATATAAAACTCTTCTCCGCTCCGCCTCAAGAAAAAGAGTCAATCAAGAACAGAATCTTCTTCATTTATACTTTTGTATGAAACCTGATATTGGCAGTTTAAAGTCAGACATCGCCATTTTTATTTGTTCTTCGTTCCAGTCCCACCATGCTATTTTTTTCATCTCTTCTGCTTCTTGTTCGGTACATTTGCGCTTTATAATCTTTGCAGGGACACCAGCAACAACACAATAATCAGGAACATCATGGGTAACAATTGCACCAGCTGCAACGGTAACTCCATTTCCGATATTAATCCCATTCATTATAATGGCATTAAGACCAATCCAAACATCATTACCAATAATTATACCTTGCTTTTCTCCTATTTCATTCGTTGTAAAAGGGAAATTTGAGACCTGATTATAATTATGTCCACCATCATCAATTAAAAACTTCACTCCGTAAGATATGGAACAGAATTTCCCTATGGTTAAAGGAGCATCACTCCAGCGATATATTACAGCATTATTGTCGTATGTCTTAAATCCTATTGTTGTATTTGGATCTTCCTTCAAAAAGCGGGAATCCACAATCCACTGCATGTGCTGCTTGCTAATGCCTAGAAGATTCCAAAAAAATGCTCGTGCCTTTTCAATCATTATTATTTTCATCAATAAGTTAACAAACATCTTGTCTTCTTCAAAAGAACAGACAATATGATTGAGACAATATTTGCAACATAAAAGTTTTCATTTCCGCTTTGTTAAAAAACAACAAATAGCATATGCTATATATGAAGAATAAATAAATCTATATTTTATCCTCAACAACAAAGAATATTCTGAAAAATACATGATATCTCGATAGCACTCAGCATACACATTATACTGATCCTTTAGCGTCATAAAATAGTGACAGAACATTGCCTTTGTCATAAATTTTATTCTGCTAATTGTAACATGGTATTTTTTATATCCATTTGGTAAGGAATATATATATATTTGCAAGTTGTCTATATTCTTAGTCACACAATCCCACTCTTCTCTACCTCTTGCTTTCTTCTTCATTAAAGAGTTAGAATTAGTCAGATTATAATGATAAAGGATATCGGGAATAAAACAAACCTTTGTCGAAGCAAAATAAACATAAGTCATTAAATACAGATCCTCTGCATAGTTACAAGGAACAATCTTATGCATATTTGTAGTAACAAGTATTCTTTTAATTAATTTATTCCACAAATTTATCATAACGACATAATAGGGACTTGCAACTATATCTTTGCCTTGCTGTAAGCCCTCATACCTTATCATTGATTCTTGAGTATAATCCGTAAATTCCTTAAAATATCTACAAGCAACTACATCTGCACCCATTTCTATTGCTTTACTATACAATACATGAAACATATTTAGTTCAAGCCAATCATCAGAATCACAAAAAGCAAGATAATCACCTTTTGCTACACTAACTCCAATCTTACGAGTTTCCGATGGTCCACAATTAACCTCATTATGTATTATTGTAATCTGAGTCTTTCTTTCTGGATAACACGAGAGTGTTTCTTGAAGAATAAGCATAGAGGTATCTAATGAGCAATCGTCCACAAAAATAAACTCTATTCCATCTTTCATGGTTTGTTCCATTAAAGAACGAGCACAACGCTCTATATATTGCTCTACATTATAGATTGGTATAATGACAGAAACTGAAATATGATTATCACTCTCTAATTGTTCCATAGTTTAGTTACATGATAGAATTTCTTTTGTATATACCCCAAAAAAACTGCGATAACTATAGTTATGAACATTCCTATAGCAAAATCAAGAAGATAATGATTATTAAGCTTTTGCCAATAAATCGTATTTATACCGATATGTTGTGCTAAATATATTTCCAAGGAATGCTCTCCACAAAAGGAGAAAAAACGATTACAAGGCAAGAAATGTGTTGTTTTTAATAAAGCAGGAACTGAAACCAATAGCGGAATTGTATGACCAAACATACAATCATGTGGACTTATCAAGTCTAATACACCTCCCCCAAATAACAAAACAGTCACATATTGCATTAACTTTGAAGAATCCATATTCCTACTTAAGAAGAATGCTATAATTCCTGAAAAAATAGCACCTAATCTTCCTGACAAAAAAGGATGCAAGAACAAATTAGAAAAATAATAGCCAGGATAAACACACATAAATAGAAGAAAACAAAAGCACAATGTAGAATGTCGCAGATTGGATATCTTCTCAACTACCTTATACAGCAAAGGAAACACTATATAGACAATAGTCAATGCAGGGATATACCATTCTTCCATCATACCATAAAAAGGAGATAACACAACAAGTCCAAAGAAATGGCATATTGCTGTAAGTATATACTCACTACTTCCAAACAAGGATAAATACAAAACAATAAAAACTAAATACATTGGATATATCCTTTTTATTCTCTTTATATAGAAAGAAATAAGGTTCTTTGAGTTTTCATATGAAAAACAAAGACCATACACAGATAAAAAGAAAAAGATATTCACACCTAACCTTCCATCATGAAACATCATCTTCAAGACTCTATACTCAAACCATATTTCGTTTCGAAGAACAAGATGACTTAGTACCACAAAGACTATAGCGACTCCTTTCCAATAGTTGGAATACTGCTTTGAAAAAAGACTTGACGAATTCATTATAAAGTCATCCAATTACTTAAATACAAATCACATGGTACATCACCATTAAACCATCTTGACGGAGCAATAACAATCTGATCAGCATGTAGTCCAAGATACTGCATCCACCATGAATATGAACTATTAGAAATGATATGGTGTTTACATAAAGAACCTAAATACAAAGATTGTTGATCATCCATACTATCAGGAATTATGGTAACCTTATCACCCATGTTCAATCTTGATAATGCTAGTTTAGTATCATTCGAGAAAAGGAAAAAATGAGGATTATTGATTTTCTTTCTGATATAATCAATCGCATTTATAAAGTACTCCACTGTAGTTACATTATACATTGGTATAGTCTCATAATCTCCCAAACGAACATGAACACATACAGACTCACATGACTGTATTTCTGAAGCGAGATTTTTACAAGAATCTTTCACATCTTCCTTAAATCGAAAGTCTTGAAGGATTAATGACTTATATTGGTGGAAATATTTTTCTGACTGAAAATAACCAAGGCACAAGAAATCACAACCTCTCATAGACTTAACAGGAGGTTCTATATAGCCATCTTGACAAACAAAAACTCCAAGTCGTTTCATAATAGGTAATAGTGCATACTCACGCCTGTGTCTCTTGCCAAGAGCCAAATTCCTTTTGGTGAATTGTGTATGTACATGCAATGCTATTCTCTGCAAAAAATTAACAGAATAGTCTGAAACAAAATTAATCTCTTGAGGCAAACCAAAACAGCCAAGACGATTATTGGCTCCTGCAAAAATTAATTCAGATCCAGTAGCAAGTTGCAAAGCACGACCGAAAGCATATTCAAACATCTGATTTCCGAGACGTCCTTGCTGCTTTACAATAATACGATGAGACATACACTAATTCTTTAACAGAAATGCCTTAAGTGTTTTTCTATATCCTGAAAACAACAACATAACTAATGACATGAGGGAAGAAGAAACACAAACAATGACAAAACCAACAAAACCGCCACTCAAACAGTTTTTCAGTAATAAAAGCACAAATAACTGAAAGAAGTACATTAGCGACATTCGAAAAATAACTCTTACAAAAAACGCCCAAGCAACAGTTTTGTCCGTATAGCACTTGTAAAGGTGTAACTTATAAAAGATGTCAAAGATTTGCAATGATGTCGCCACCATGTAGGAAGGAATCAAACCCATTGAATTCCGACAAAACAAATACATGATTATAACGGAGAGAATATTTATTATACTTGAAAAAGCATTCTGGTTTCGGTTTCTTCCAATAGCATGTAAAGCATCACCCAAGACAATGCCTATCATCGCAAAATTAGATAGTATCAGATGTACACCACATATCTCAGCTGCATACTGTGGGACAATTCCAAGCCACAAATCAAGGACATAATCAAGTTCCACGAATAGGGGTATGGAAAATACGCTAAACATGAGAAAAGACAATACTCCTGCCTTAATCACCATCTGTTCAAACTCTTCGTATCGCTGAGCTGCATAACTTTTTGTTATTGAAGGTTGAAAAGCAAGTATTAGATTGTATGCCAATCCATTGATTGCGCCCGATACCGTCTGACCAATGCCTACAGCCGCATTCGCCACCACCCCATAAAACATGTTAACTACAATTGATCTTCCCTGTTGACTTGCTACAAGCCCAATACATCCCACCATCTGCCATCCAGAAAAAGATAACATCGGTTTAATTTGTTCTTTATCAATCATCCAATGGAATGAAGATTCAGAATAATGACGAACACAATAAAAACGAGAAAATAAAATAGTACCATACGAAATTAAAAGAATGAGTATTGCGTATGTAATAAGGTTATCATAAGTAAACAGATTGACCAAATATAAAACTCCAAGCTTAGCAAAGGTGGAAAACATACTAATCCCCGCAGATATATCAAAACGTTCATGAGCAGTCATACAAGCATCGTACGGTACCTGAGTTATGCCAAGCAAAGCAGAAAGTATAGATAATTGATATACCCAATGAGCAGCATGCATACGCCCTTCTGGTACAACAACCTTATTACATAAGAACCATAAACCCACTGTCTCGGCCAAAATCAATACAAATACAGCAATGCTGATGTGTACAAGCATTGCTGTACAAAAGGTGTCATTGGTTTTTTTGATGTCACCTCTACCTAAATCAAAAGTAATGAACCTGGATGTCGTGCTGCACATAGACCCATTTATGAAGCCAAACAATCCGACTACCCCTCCCACGACAGAATAAAGGCCATAGTCTTCTACTCCAAGCGTTTGAAGTACGATACGCGAAGTTAAAATACCCACCAGAGTGGTAATAAGCGTTCGTATGTATAAGTACAACGCATTCTTTGCTATGGTTTTACTTGAAGATTCTGGCATATTTATTTGTATGCGGAGAAGTTAGAGTTGAGAGACGAAAGTAAATTCACATCCAAATAGGAAGTAAATGGTGATGCTGGAAACACTTTACTTAATATATTTTAGTCTGTCTGTAGAACAGGGCCATCAATGAGCATCGATATCCTACCATTGGAAAAGTGTAATAATCTTAAAGTATTTCAATTTTTTAATAAAATAAATCCAGTTCAACTATTTCCTTTCAGAATCCACTGACAAAAGAAAGGGTCTTCAATTTCGTATGTGTCGGACTTTATCAGATAGCCTTTTTGGGCAAGACGCTGCAATGAACTATATACTGTACTGGCAGTTCAATAAGAATCTCATGATATTATTAAACCTCTATTCCATGATTTTTCTTTTCTTCTTTTTGTTTTCCATCCCAACTTATCTCACCTTTATGATGTCCTTTTTTGTCGCACAATTCATAACAGACTTCTGGCCCTTCAAGATCTATGCAGAGATATGCTTTGGGATAGTTTGTGAAATTTGTACCGGAGTCGAAAATATATCGTATATGATCATTTGTGGTATTCAATTTGGAAATTTTATCGTTATATGTCCAACCATTAATCTCAGCTATTATCTTTCCGTATGATATTAGTTTTGACATTCTCTCTTTCTGTGATACATTTATAAAATCTACATTTTGCAGAGTCATCCTCGCTACATCCACGTTCCACATTGGAGATTCTATAGGGTTTAACTTATTACATTTAGATATGTCTGCAAGATATTTAAAATTATCCGTTCGTCTCTTATCGTATAGATTATCCACATAAGATTTTATGGGCAGAGAATCTTTAAGCATTAACCAACCATTGATAGCGTCATTCTTAAATCTATCATCAAATGTGAAACTTATCACTAATCTTCCTTCTTCTGCCGCTTTACCCACAGAAGAAGAACAATTATTCATATCTTCGTCTAATGAAAATAAAGGTTTCCCATCTGTTCTTGAAATGAATTTCTTGAAGATTTCATGAAGATACCTATGTTGCTCTGAGGAAATAGAAGTTCCCTTTGTATTAATCTTTGTTACAATGTTGTAATTGCAAATAGAAATAGACCATATATCTTTGCGAGCAACAATCGAAGCATTAAAAGTTGATGCCAATTCTTTCAACAGTTCATTAAATATCTTTATCTTACCCCATTCATCTCTGATATCATTGTCACATATAAAAGAAATATCGTTTAAGTAAACATCCATATTACGCACTCTCTATTAATCAGGCAACATTCTTGAAAGCGCATTCTCCCATTCATCAAAGAATCCAGGAATCCAACACTTAACATACCCCTCGCTGTTTAATTCGATATGCTTGCGTATGTGACTAACATTCCCTGCATCCTCACAAATAAGATCCATTTCAACTTTATCACTATCAATCAGTTTTTTCTTACAAGCATAGCGTATCCCGTTCATGAGGTGATCGCTGTGTGTTTCCACAATAATCTGAACCCCAGCTTCTGCACAACGAGAAAGAAATTCTCCGACTCGCCCTTGCGCAGCGGGATGCAGATGTGACTCAGGATTCTCTATCAACATTAATGAACCAACAGGAGCTGTCAATACCGCTAACACTATTGGCAAAAGATAGTTGTTGCCAAAAGGAACATTTAGTGGCGAAAGTGTTTTCTGTTCCCCATTTTTGTTTTTTATCGTGTATATATATTTTGCCTCGCTATCCTTTTGTGTCTCTTCCGCCTTTACTTCAAGATTTGAGCACATTATATAGTTTATCCATGCAGACACATTTCTTAAGACGGAATTATCACTTGCTCTCTCCTGTTTCAAGGAAGGTATTGCTATTTGTTCATTGGTGTTAATAGCTTGTGCAAATCGGAACACACTTCGGTTAGCTTTCTTATCTCCTATACGGCTATCTTGCTTCGAACTTTTAGGCATTAGATACCTTATTTCTGGATCTATCCTGTCAGCATATAAATAAAGGAAATCACTTTGAAGTAACGAAAGACTTTTCTTTGCCTCAGATAGATTATTACTTGTAGTTACAACAGCATAACCATCATGTGTTTCTGGAGAAATCTCAAAATTATATTCATTATCACCATCTTCGACACAAATAGTAATTTTCGGATCATCCTCTACTGCATCTACAAACAAAACATCTTCTGCACAATCCAAATTTACAAGGTCTCCATTTAATAATAACTCTTCAGACCAATCCGTATTCTTATCTATATAACTCTGTCGTAAAAGAAGAAGAGACTGTATGATGCTAGATTTACCTGCACCATTGACACCTGCAATAAGTGTAAGCGGTTTTAAAGGCATGTATAAACGCTCAAAGCACTTGAAATTTTGTAATGTGACACTATCTATCATCTATAAATATAATTTAATATTCTTTGAATTCTATTGGATATGGTCGCAACATCATCCTTATAATCAGAATCTCGCAGACCAGTATATCGGTAAGCTTCAAGAAAGCGCTCCTCGTCGATTCCAAGTTTTGGTGCAAAGAAACGTGCTGCATTGTACATATCCCGCACAAGAACACTATACCTTTGCAACTTGCTATATCTTTCATTAGAGAGGAGGTAAATAATATCAAGCCTAAGGGCATTTATTATTGATATTATATCGCCACTCCCTAATAATTCATTTGCGGCAAAATCCATACTGACAGTTCTTCCATAATTCAAAAACATTTTATAATTAATCAGAACTAACAAATGGCATATTTCACATTCAAGATTAGCTGTGCTCCTATTTCTTAAACCCATTTTGTCCTTAATCTCTCTTGCAATAGTCTCTATTAGATAATAATATTCTGGGTATATCTTTCTTCTGCAAGATTTTAGAGCCTCTGAATCGACACGTGGTTTTAGGCACATATATATTCCAAAACGCTCTTGTCGTGTAAGTCCTGGATTCAAAACAAACACTTGAATGTGCGTTGTTAGTATTTTCTGCTTTGCAAGGTTTGACAATTCTGAAAAATACAACCCCCCATACATATCTTCCTTGAAATAAAGAGAATTCAGCGGATAAACATCATTGCAAAACTCTACAAAGGACTGCACACGTTCTCCACCAGAAATATAGTACCATTCCCCCATACTATCATCGACATAGACAGACTGCAAAGGCATACCAATCAATATTGCCTCTATATATCGTGAACATTGTGTTCTCGATATATCAAAAACTGCTGACTCTCTATTTGACACTGCGTAATTATCCCATAAATTTACAAGTTCCTTTATGGTCATTATCTGTGTTCTAAAGTCACTATATCCTATATCAAAATCTTCCATGTTTGAGGGATTAAAAAGGACGTTTTCCTACTCAAAAGGCTTTATAATTTTAGTAACTACTCAAGAGGCAAAGCAAGGGAGCAGAGAAACAGGGGCACACCCGTAATCCGTACTATCTATTAATCAAGCAATATTATAGGAAACACTCCAACATTCATTGTCAATTATCAATTAACCAAAATTCATGATAAATCCAGTTCAACTATTTCCTTTCAGAATCCACTGACAAAAGAAAGGGTCTTCAATTTCGTATGTGTCGGACTTTATCAGATAGCCTTTTTTGGCAAGACGCTGCAATGAACTATACACTGTACTGGTTGGCACATACCTACCAGCAGTTGTCTTTTTCTGGCGCGCCAAGTCCAATAATATGCGTCTATCAGTTCTATTCATAGATGCCCACAAACGTTCAAAATCCAAATCATGCGAACGCAAGATAGCATCTATCGCTTCACGAACTACATTTTGCTTTATTGAATGATATTTTATCATATCATAAACTATGGATGCCAACTGCTGAGTATAATACGGATGTACATTCGTGAATTCAAGAATCTGAGACACTATAATACTCTTTTCGTCCTCATCAACACCTGTCAACCTTTCACTCAAAAAACAATAGAAGTCATCATAAGGTATCTTGGATAGCGTCATTCTCTGACCAAAATGATAAAAAGGAGATTTCTTCTTCTCAAAGATATCTGTCATCATAGATTCCTGACTTCCCAGGAATACATAATTCAACCCTTTTTGCCTTTGCATTATAGCACGAAGCTGACGGTCAAAGTTTTTACTTATCTCCGTCACTTCCTGAAATTCATCGAGCACAACAATCAAACGATTATCGGGCGTAGTTACTTTCTCCAATAATGCCATTGCATCCTCTAGCACAACATTTTCATCCATAGAGGGATTGAACGAAACTTCAACAGAATCTCCTATTGGCGTTGTGGATATCGTTGGAACAATACGGAAATGAGTCATCATATGCCGTATCTTCTCAAAAGGATAGAGTCTAAAAATTTCTTTCAACAAGATAGACGCAAAACTATTGACACTAAGTACGTTCATCATATCTATTGTCAAAGAAGGCCGCCCCATCTGTATAAGCGCTTTCTGAATAAGACTACTTTTACCAAACCTTCTTGGAGATATCAACACAAGATGATTTTCGCTGTCAAGCTTTTGCTTTACTTCTTCCAACTCCTTTACTCTATCTGTAAAGAAATCATCTTCCACTATAGTTCCAAACTTGAATGGATTCATTATTAGCAATTTATATATTACGAAATTTTTCGTAACGAATTTCTTCGTAATATTTAATCATGTTTATTTTACAGACACCAATCACTCTAATAAAAATACTCTCTATTTGTCAAAAACACCAATCACACCGCAGCGAATTAAGAAATATGAGCATTTGGTAATTATTAGATAGATTATCCACAAGAAAAGTTTTGTAATCTCTCCTATTATATTTGTCCCAAGACTACTATTAATGCCACACAAAAGGGCACATCTTCTCCATCACATAAAGTACAACTTTATGAGCACTTATAAGTTAGTAAAAATGGGGCTGTAACTTGTCAATTTTTAGAGCGATTAACAGAGGTCCAGCATATACTTTGCAAAGGTATGAAAAAAAACGGGGATAGACGCTTTAGACACCATGTTTTTTCGTATAATTTTTCAAATGAAATACAACTTTGTACTACAAAACTTACAAACATTGTTATATTTGTCATTTTCACCAACCGAAATATAGTCAGCAAACTCTCTGTTGACAACTACACAAAGCAACAATTGTTGCATAAAAATTAAACAAAAACACGAATCCCCACAATAGAATCATATAACCGACCACTACATAGAAAGCAAATGTTGAATTAAGTGGTGTTCTATGAATTAGTTTGAGGTTTATTTTAGGTCATCACAACGCAGATGATTATATTGAAAGAGGAAGCGACGCAAGCATCGTAACCAATAGAAAGACAATAAGATGCAAGCGAGAGATAATACGAGATAAAGCGCCCTAAATGAGTCTGATCGATAAAACTGATTCATAGAACACACATTAAGCCAATCCTATCACATTAAGCGTTATCAATGCATGCGAAATAAGCACATGAAACAATGCCCGCTAAAGATAAGATACTTGACGAGGTAAAGCATATATACTCTGCCTCGCCAAGCATCTCCCCTTTAACCGCTCTCGTTTTTGGACAAGAAAATATGCAATTAGCAATAACGAAAATACCTGCAAAAATCAGTCTAATGGGTAAGCATTCGATAAGCTACAGGTAGTAACACCTATATACTATAGTTACAGCGACAATCACTTCAATATTGGAGTTGATAGTTACTGTAACTTTTGTACAAAGAAACTTTATATATAGTCGCAAACAAAGCATACATAACGAAAACAGCCCCAGACCTAAAGATTAGTCCGGGGCTGTTTATATTCGTCTATCACCTCTCGTTCTTTATTGATGATTGAACAAAACTTTCATTAATGAAGAATCTTATACAAAAACAATTTCACTGGATATATGTATTTGATATAGAAATCTGACCTGTTTGGATAACTCCACACTCTTACAAAGAATTCGTAGTCATCACGCCTACGACAAAGACGCCAGGCGCGACGGTATGTGACCGATGACAGCATCTCTGCAGAAGGGATGAATGACATACACCCACTCATGCTCTTCCTTATGAAACACTTTTGCACATCTGTATAATGTGCCCTATACATCGATATGCACGAGTAAAGGATACGAAGGAAATAGAAATCATAAATGCCTGGTATCGAAGCATACCTATCATTTATCAGATGCTGACATTGTTTAAGAATGTCACAAAACACAAATGCTGACTCGTCAGACCCTCCTTGCTGCTTTATGTTGGTGAGAATGGACCCCTTACGTATATTATAATACAAAGTAACATTCGACACCAACGACACCTTTTGTACCAAGGCCCTCGCATTGAAATCGAAAATGGAATCCTCAATAATACGATGCACACATGTCAATCCATTTCCACGAATGAAGGACAGGCGCATCAGCTTGTTCCACAGTTCTATATTGTAATTTACACCCTGAGTAAACAAATAAACTCCTGCTGCCTCATGATTAACATCCATATCAGGAAAGATCTCTTCTTTCACTTTGGCAGGATTGTCCTCTTCAACACGAATCAAAGAGCCAACAGTTATGTCACTGCCTGCTGCCTCAGCTCTGCGATACAAAACAGAAAGACAATCAGTAGAGACCCAGTCATCACTATCAAGGAAAAAGATGTATTCTCCACGTGCATTGTCAATCGCAGTATTGCGAGCAGGACCAAGCCCCATATTCTCTGCATGTTCAACAATACGAACAATGCCACCTCGAGGATGCTCTTTGACAACAGACCTCACTATATCCATGCTATCATCTGTGCCACAGTCATCAACTACAAGAATCTCATACTCACCAATAAAATCCTGATTGAGAGCTGACAGCAAGGACTTACGCACATAACGTGAGACATTATATACGGGTATAGCAATAGTTATTGATGGCATATCAGTAATTGAGAGAATTGTTTGCGTCCTCTAACTTATCAATATACTTTAATGCTCTGTTCTTAGTATAGTTGTGAGCATATCGAACAGAAACACCAGCATAATACAAAGAAGCTGTGAATGGTTTTCTTAATACTTTAACTACATCCTTATAGTTTTCAATCTTCATGAAATCAGCAAAAGGAATCACTATATCTTGGCGTTCATTAAGAATCTCCTTCACACGATTATAACAAGCCTTTCGCATCATACTTCTATGAAACCAATACGCCCCCATGTGGTATTTTGACTTATTATTATCAGAAAACCTCTCTATGACAGAATATCTCTTATCAACATCTCTATGTATGGGATATGGTTCATAGTATGAAAGTCCTTTGTCAACCCAAAATATCAAATGATCACCCACACCATTATAAGGATAAAAAGAACACAAACCCTCTATTAATCCACCAATAGGCACATAGGGTTTATGATTATGGACAAGCACATTCACGCCTGAAAGCGACAAGTTTTCATGGTTATTTAGAAATCTATATTTTGCATACGACTGATACCCCCACCAAAATATTGAATCCATAAATTTGAGTGTATGCTTCATTTTGTATTTCAGCATAATACCGCCCACAATATAGCCCAAAAAGAACTGCGATTTACATTTTTTTGTCAATGAGGTGATATTGATGAAGTCGTCAGAAAAATATAGCTGATCTGCGTCAATCTTTACTGCACACTGATAACTGACCTTTGAAAGTGCGAAATTGTAGTAATTTGACAACAGATGCACAGGATCAATGCTATCAAGTGTTGGCAAACCACCATCTTCTCCTGCATCAAAAATTCTAACTATGCTATATGGATAAGGATACACCTTGATCTTACCAGGGTAAAGCTGACGCATCTTCTCTATCTCCTCTGCAGAGTTATCGGTACAATCATTATAGACCACTATCAATTCATCAAGCGCATCAATACAGCTAAAAATGCATGACCGAATGAAAGGACCGTCGTTCTTCACCCTCAGCAAACCCGATACACCAGGCTTCAACTCATCATGTTCAAATGTAATGCACATAAAAACTTATCTCCTGACTTTAACCTTTTTGCTCAGTTCCATCAAGGACGACAGCAATCGTTGAATTATTCTATATTGAATGGTAAATTCTCCAATATTAGGATTCTTCATCCTAAGGAAGTCGTACTTATCTGCATATTCAAAAAACCATTCAGTATGTGGATGTGGACATAAATTCATCCACGGTTTCTCAGTACAGTTATAATGCACAACAGCAGGATCATCTTTGTATTTCAGTATATCACCCCACTTGTCTTTATGCATCCTCACATCCTCAATAGGGCCATACCAACCTACCTGAAAATTATAGGTGTATTCACAGAATTTCAGTTTGCCCCGCATCTCATAATTTAATGCATCCTGATCTGGATAGAGAATCTTGCCATAATTGCTGACAATGAAATCCACTAATCTATTGACCACATCATTCTCACGCCAAAATTTAAGGTTCATTACCAAAACACCAGCATTGCAGAACTTGCCATAGACTCCATTGCGGTTTTGCAGACATATATAGTCATCTTCATGATCTTCGACAACAGCACAGGCATAACCATCTAAATCAGTATAATAGAAATCCTTAAGAGACTTGCGTACTATAATGTCGCAGTCTAAATATAGCACACGATCCACATCCAACAATCCAGGAAGCAGCAGGCGATAATAATTAGCTATCGGGAATCGCTCGTTGGCTTTTATATCTTTTATTGTGGTGGTATCTACAACTTTAACCTCGATTATCTGTTGATAGATATCGCTCAATTTAGTGAAGAGTGCCACATTTGTCGGAAGGAGTCCGCAAGTCAATATATAAATGTGCAGTTCTTCATCCTTGTTATTCTCCAAAATAGAAGCAACGCACACAGCACATGGACGAGCAAATCTGTCATCAGTAGCTAATGCTATATTCATCATAAGTAAAACTATTATTCAATTGTAAGTTGCTAAAAGTGGTTTTAGTTTGATTAAAATAATTAAGAAAATAAATGCCAATATAATCCACGAACAACCCCTAACCTTATTAAATGGAGAGAATCCCATTTATTTAAGGCAGCAATACGCCCTTTCTCCTCTATATTATCCGTAAGTATTTTTTCAACATATGCTATTTTAAGTCTCAACCATTGACCTATGGTCATCAATTTTCTCCCTTTTATATAACGCAGTATTTTATAGTTTTCCAAATATGACAATCCATTTGACATCGCACTCACTGTAACATTCAATCCATCCCTACGAAAATAGTCCAAACATTTATCCACATGAACGACATTACCAGTTTCTGCCAACATCACCCAAAAAAGATAATCTCCACAAGCTTTGTAATTCATGTATGCCCTGCTAATTTTGAGGGCACTATCTTTCTTAAAGAGGACTGAGCTTGCATTGCATATTGAATTTTCTGCAATCATCTTATTTTGGATAAAGGCATTCCCTTCATACATTATTACCTCATTACTGAAATCATTACGCAGTTTATACGCATTTCCTTTGCCGTCAACAAGACAGAAAGAAGAAAATGCTATTACAACATCTGGGAACTTTTGGATTGCAAGAATCAATTCGTCTAAAATGGTATTTTCACAAAAATCATCACTTTCTGCAATCCAAATATATTCACCTTTAGCTAATTGAAAACCCTTATTCCATTGTTTAAACGTAGAACCAGAGTTTGTCTCATTATATTCAATGGCAGACACCTTAGGATTATTTCTGTATTGTTCAATGACATTTTTCGAATTGTCTGTTGAACAATCATCAAGAATTATTACCTCATAATTAGTATAAGTTTGACTTAATACGCTATCTATACGCTGATTGAGGTAACGAGCATGATTGTAATTGGGTATAATCACTGATATTAATGGTTCGAACATAATTCTCTCTCTATAAAGGTTGCTAGAACAAAATTAGAAATTAACAATTTGAACAGTTTTTAATCTTTTTCTCACACAAGTTTTCCAATCATTCTGTCTCTCTTCCCAATCTCTTTGAAGACGATTCATCATAGTGTAAACAATTATTTCTTGCTTTTTCCAACTAAACGGATAATACAATGTCAGAACCATATAGACAAACAGGCTATACCATAGATGATAATTACTCCTAATGTATGGAATTTTCAAGAATTGAATATATTTAGATTTATCTTGCAAGAAAATTTGAGCAAACCTGTAAGCATAGCACTCAAGATCTCTTTTATACATAACTATCTGCGCCTTATTCAAGGAAGAGAAAATTTTATTCAACAAGTAAAGATGACTATTTAAGTGTTTTGTTCCAAATATCTTACTTGCTGTGTTATTGTCATCTTTTTGACACACTCGGTAAAAATAGTCTATCATGGCATCATCATCTTCGGCAAACTCATATTTCAATCCTTTTACCAATGCAGAGATGTTAAAATCAGAATCTTGCATCGAAAGTATTCTTTCATCCCATTTCAACCCAAATTTTATCACAGATGATCTTCTGTAGATATTTGTCCATCCTACCATTGGCAAACACCATTTCAGCATATCCTGCAAAGCATCCTGGCCATATCTCACTCCCCAAAGGAATATTTGATCATTTATCTCCCACAATTCATTTACAAATGATTTTGCTGGGAAAATACCGAAATCAAGCCGAGAGTGTCTGTCCATATATGCCACCCGCTGTTCTAAGCAATAAGGCGCAATAATATCGTCAGCATCAAACCAAATAACATACTCAGCACCATTAGAGAGTTCAAAACCTATATTCCGACACGTCTGCGCCCCTTTTGGCTCTTTATCACGAACTTTAAGAACAATGCGGTCATCTTTATCCTGATATGCTTTTATGACATCACAAGAATCATCCTCTGATTGATCATCAACAACAAAGCATCTCCAATCTGTGAATGTATTGGCTATTATGCTGTCCAGCATCTCAGCTATATACCTTGAACAGTTCCATGAAGGGATAATTATTGCAAGTCTATAATCAGTCATTTTTTCGTTATTTGCAATTAATAAAGGAATCCATACTCTTTTCCGAATACATGGAAAAGACGGATTTGAAAAATAATTTCACCTTATTGCATTTATTGTAATCAGGGAACACCTTGTAAATGATGTCAATATACCTTACACCTAATTTATGAATTCCATTGATATAATAGTATATCATTCCACTTTGAATATTACGCAATAACTGCAAATGATGATAGAGGGTATTAAAATCTACTGGATATTTGTTTGCATAAAATAATGAGTGAACTTTCAACATGACATAAGACCTAGACTCCACTTCACCTGGTTTAGTGTACATATTATCTGTCAGAGAGCCATCTCGCACAGTCACAACATAAATTGGAATATCATGCACTGCTATCGTCTTCGCTTTTATTCCTACACATGATGAGAAATAATAATCATTGGAATATCTTGTTTCATCAAAACGTATAACATTGTCTTCAACAAGCTGCCTCTTAATCATCTTTCCCCATGGAGCAAAATGATAACATCTAAGAGGTGTTTCATTTCCTGTATTGAGATACTCCTGAATACCCTGTTCACACCAAGAGCTTCTACATGCCTCTTTTGTTATGTCTTCAGAACACACGGTACGTTTATTGAAAAACACAACATCTTCTTTTGCATCTACGAATTTGTCCAAAATATCTTCTACATTCTCAACAAAAAAATCATCTGAATCAGCAAACAACAACCATTTACCTTTAGCATGCTGTAAACCGATGTTACGCGCCCGCCCAGCACTGCCACCCTTTGGAGTGCTGTAAAATTCAAGAAAAGGGCGAGAAAGCTCAGGATAATCTTTCTGGTAACGAGCAGCATCAGGGCTACAATCATCAACCACAATAACCTGAATATCGCTGCGTACTGGGATACTACGCAAACACCTCACCAAAAGTTCTGGTATATTATAATGAGGAATTATGATTGTATAATTAATTGTGCTATTCATCTGAGATTCTTCATTTCACGCACAACAAATGAGACAACAATTTCTTCTCATATTTATTGAACAGATTTTGTTTTGAACTGAACAATAATGTCAAAACAAATAATACACCTATTCTCAAACTGAAATATTTGAGGAAAACAAAAAAAAGAGTATTACGATATGCGGAATTGTCAAAAGCTTCCATACCTATGCGCTTATCGTAATAATTGATATAGTATTTTGCAATCTGCTGCTTAGCACAAGGCTCATCAATATTATGGAATATATCATTGAGTATAACAGACCAATGACAATTGCTTCTACTATCATAATAGCCGCCTGATGTCATAATAGAATTTGGAGTGGAATAATGAATGTAAGTACTGTTTGAAATGTACGAATAGTTTTTCAAATACTTACATACAAAGAACATCCAATGCTGATCCTCATGAATTAACCCTTCCTTGAAGAACAAATGATGCTTTCTAATAAAAGCCATACTAATTAATTTATTCCAAGCATTGCATGGCAGACATTTCCCTGTCTTGTAGAAGAGCCTTCGCACATCATCATTAGACTCCACATATCCTAATTCATTAAACACCTCAGTATGATAGTAATCTTTGTCAGGAATCGACGTTGTTGTCCCTTGCACCATTTCTACATCGGGATGCTTCAACACTTCATTCATCATCAATTCTATACAATCAGGTGTTATTTCATCATCGCTATCAATATAAAACAAAAAGTCACCATTAGCAGCAATGGTTCCTGTATTCCTTGCAGCAGAGAGACCTTTATTCTTCTCATGATGGATGATACGAAATTCTTTTTCCCCACAATATTCATCAACAAATTGTTGGACAATCTCCATGCTATTATCCGTTCCGCAATCATCAACAAGTAGCACTTCTATGTCATTATAGCATTGAGACACAACAGAATGCAGACACCTCTCAATATAAGGAGCAACATTATATATAGGAATAATAATAGACACCTTCATTTCAACCTTGCATTCTATCAAAAACAGTGAGTATCCAAGCAACTTGTTGCTTTACAAATCTGTTCAAACAAAAAGAATGCTTTACTCTTATCAGTTTAATTCCTTCTGTTCCACGCAACCATGTATCATAAAACTGAGCATTCTTTCCATAAGAATTGTCAATGATTGTTACTTTCTTATCAAGCAAAATAGAGAGAATTGCACCATGAAGACGATTGCTAATAACTGTATTGTATTGACTTATCAGTTCAACACCAGCTCTTACACGAGAAGGAAGATATGTGTTATACGCATAAGCATCTGCAACTGCATTGTTCTTCTTTAATATCTCTGCCTTTATGTAATCCACCATTGGTTCTGATTGCTGGTATAACGGCCAATCGGATACATCATATTCGCTACAAGCAAGATTTTTAATAACAGAGTCTGTATTCGTCTGTTCTTTGTCTATTCTTTTAAATAACAGAATACTTTTATTTGCAGGAAGAGACATGTTCGCCAGTAATGCTATGTTTATACAGAATGCCATATCTGGAACGAGGAGAATATTTTTTGAGAAATTGTATTTCTTCAAAAAATCAAATCCATACTTGTCTCTTGCACAAATAAAGAGTTGTTTATGTTTACGACATATAGCGGCATCCTTTCGTATCAATGATGCCCCTTTATAATATATCGTCTGAGGAAGAATGATAATCCTATTATTGGGGTAGAGTTCTATAATCTTATTGCGGAACTCATTATGATGGTAATACATATCACTCCAATTGCCACCTCCAAGTAACAATATCACTACATCTTTTGGTAGCGATTTGTACTCAAACGACCCAATAGAAGCACGGTACAAGCATTTGTATGGGATAGTTTTCAATAAATCCTCTGTGCCTTGCCAAATGAGTGTATCGCCTATGTTAGAGTAATAAGGCACATCAAGGAGAATGTAGTCACTATCTATCAATGGTGTTAAAGCATTCCTAACCTTGTCATTCAATTCTGACACTATCTGCATCATATCAATTATGATTGTGAGTTGCCAAATAAACTGCTCTTTTCAGTGAGTAGACAGGATGCTTCAAAGACAAATCATTCTTGCGACAATACATTTCCGTGTTGATTGCAAGTTTCTTGATGAAAGAGTATTCAGTATTGTTCTCACTCGTTTTCTGCAACATTATAGCTTTCATTTCTGGTTGAAGCCATTCACTTCCGTCTTGGCATATCCTGTTTCGTTCATCTGCATAAGTTGGCGATTGTAAAGATGGTATGCTACCTAACACTATAAACGAATGTCCATTATAGCAATGGTGAGTTATACAATTACAACCTATAGACTTGAAATTTATAGGCTTTGACGGGTCTTCGAATATATTTTGATCATAAAGAGACTTATAGCATTGCTTCATCATCCCTGTAGCCAAGTTAAGGTAGAAAGTCCAATCACCTGCATAGCAGAACTCATTACGCTTTTCACCAAAAATTGTTAATTTGTAATCAAACAAAGCAGAATCGAATGTTCCCCATGTCTTTATATATTCTTCTCGGGAAAGATGCGTCATCATAGGTAATTCAGAATCATCTTTCTCATCGCGAGCAATAGTG
Source organism: Bacteroidaceae bacterium (assembly GCA_024401215.1). GTDB lineage: Bacteria > Bacteroidota > Bacteroidia > Bacteroidales > Bacteroidaceae > Minthosoma. Next base: position 62,925 of record JAKSLL010000001.1, on the reverse strand, counting down.
ACATGACACAATGCTCCAAGCTCTTTCAAAGCTTTTGCCTTTATGTCATCTATGTATTGGACAGCATCATCAGAAGGTGTTATCTCAAGGGTGAAAGAACACCCTGCATCACGAACCTTTCGTATGTTGCTAAAAAAGACATCAAAAAGATTCCTCCTCTTAAACTCCAAATAGTGATAAGAGAACTTGAAGAAAATATGTCTGCGTAATTCTTCAGGAAACTGTATTATCTCGTCAAATCTCTTCGTTATTGTACCATTGGTTACAAGCATAATGTAATGCCCCTCCTCCAATAGTTCACGGACATATTCCAGAAGTCGAGAATCGAGCAATGTTTCACCACCTGCACATATATTGATCAAACAAATGCCTCCCATCCTTTCCCTCGACAAAGCTTTTCTTACATGTTGAGGAGAATACTGATATGTAGGCAGCGGGCCATCAAATAATCTATGCTGAGTAATATAGCAGTAAGGACAACGAAGAGTACATGTTGTTATCGGCACATGACAATTAATATATCTTTTTAATCTATCCATAATTATTATGAATCGCAAACTATTCTAACTGATAATCTTTTCGGTATCCTATTTCTAACTGAATATATTACAAAATCTCTGCTTTAACACACTCTTTGTTGTGAAGTATTATGCCAAACGATCTGTCCCATGCATTATACTCCTGCCTTAGAATACTATCAATATACTTTATCTCAAACGACAACAAGTCAAAAGCTATATCATAATTGATATGAGCTTCAGCAAAGTTCTTACGACCAATTGCAATATGAATTTTATATCTTCCTCGTGGCAAACCATGTTTGAATACAGAAAGATGAACCTTATATTCATTCTTGTCTTCAGGAATAGGCATCACTTCACTAACAATATTCAATACCCTTGTATCTGTAACATCAGTGATTACCACAGAATACTGACAATCCTTCTTTCTGTGGGTGTTACATTTCATCAAAATCTCTATATCTATTGGTTCGTCAGTTGCCATCGCTTCTGGGCATGGATTCAGAAGCCGTATCTCCTTCATTTCGACATCATGCAACACATCACATCCTGATCGTTTACGGTTTGCATTGCTAAGAACAGTATGAGTTATTAACTCTGAAATATTATTGTCGAGATAATAGTCTACAGCTTTTTCTGTTGTCCCATCATAAACTAACTGTCCATTCTGCAACACAACAGCCCTTGTACAGAGGTTTTTTACCGCTGCCATATTATGACTCACAAACAGCACTGTTCTTCCTCCTCCCTGGCTTACATCCTTCATCTTTCCTATAGCCTTCTTCTGAAATTCGGCATCACCCACAGTAAGCACTTCATCAACAACAAGTATCTCTGGTTCGAGGAATGCAGCAACTGCAAAACCTAAGCGAACAGTCATGCCTGAGGAGTAACGTTTCACCGGTGTATCAAGATAGCGCTCAACACCTGCAAAATCTACTATCTCGTCAAGCTTGCGAGTTATCTCTGCTTTTGTCATTCCCATAATGGAACCATTCATATATATATTCTCGCAACCGGTCATCTCGGGATGGAATCCTGTGCCAACTTCAAGAAGAGATGCTATACGTCCGTTATAGCTTATTGAACCTGTAGATGGTGACGTAATACGAGAAAGAAGTTTGAGAAGAGTTGACTTGCCCGCTCCATTCTTGCCAATGATACCAACCACATCACCCTGTTCCACCTCAAAAGATATGTCGCGAAGAGCCCATACATAATCACTCTCTCCTCTCTTCGAGCGATCGTTTGTCTCACCAATCTTCAGATAAGGGTCTTCATGGTGAAGTATGGAAGTCTGCCACCATCTGTTTAAGTCGTGAGCAAGCGAACCTGTTCCTACACGTCCCAGGCGATATTGCTTGCCAACACCATCAAATTGTATTGCTATATTTGACATCGAAAAATTGTTTTAATGATTAAAATGACAACCCTGACTTACTTGAAATTATTGACAGCATTCACTACTATAGCCGCCTCGTCTATTGTCATAACTGGGCTGATTGGCAGCGATAATTCTTGAAGATGAATCTGTTCAGTGACAGGCAAGGATAGAGCATTCCATTCACAATAACATTCCTGCTTGTGAGGAGGGATTGGATAGTGAATAGCTGTCTCTATTCCTTTATCAGAAAGATAGTGCTGAAGTGCGTCACGACGAGAAGTAAGAATTGGAAATAAATGAAACACATGGGAATTCATATCACCAATCTCAGGAATCAGTATGTCTGAATTATTGATATTGTCAATATAATAACGTGCAATCTGCCTACGTAGCATTATATCTTCATCCAGATGATGTAGCTTGACATTAAGAATTGCAGCCTGCATCTCGTCTAATCTTGAATTTCGACCTTGATATTTGAACACATATTTCTTTTGGCTTCCATAATTTGCAAGCGAACGAATAACAGAAGCTAAATCATTATCATCTGTCGTAACTGCTCCACCATCACCAAGAGCACCTAACACCTTGCCAGGATAGAAAGAATGAGCCGCAGCATATCCAAGTGAACCCGTCTTTTTCCCTTTATGGATACATCCATGAGACTGGGCGTTATCTTCAAATAGTAGAAGGTTGTACTTACTGCATAATTGAGAAATCTTATCAGTCATGGCACATTTGCCATATAGATGTACGAGTATGATTGCTTTTGTTCTTGAGGTAATGGAATTCTCTATCTTTGTATCGTCTATTTGAAGTGTATCAATGGATGGTTCAACAAAAACAGGCTTAAGACCACACTCTGTTATTGCAAGTATGGTCGCAATGAAAGTATTGGCAGGAACAATAACCTCATCTCCTACGCTAAGCCGACCTGTCTCTATACAACCTTTAAGCATTAAAATAAGGGCATCCAAACCACTTGCGCATGACACGCAACATTTAGTACCAATATAGTTTGAGTAATCGCTTTCGAATCTACTTACGGATTGCCCATTGAGATACCACCCGCTATCAATCACCTTAATTGCTGCGGTATGTATCTCATCAGCATATTTATTATTGACCTTCTGAAGATCCAGAAACTTTATACGCTCCATCAGCCTTAAACAGTATCCATAAAGTTCTTCTCTGTACGAGAGAATATTATCACAGATAAAAATAGAGTTACTATCATAAACACAGTGCTGTACAGCAATCCACTCCAATCGAGCGAGCCACATCCAATACATGAGAATTTGAATGCTTCAAATATTGGTGTCAAAGGGTTAAGTGCTATAATATCTCTATACTTCTCAGGAGCCGCAGAAAGTGGGTATATTACAGGCGTGGCATACATAAAAAGCTGTATGCCAAACTGTACAAAAAATGTAAGGTCACGATACTTTGTCGTCAAACTAGATATAATAAGTCCCCAAGACATACCATGAAATGCAATCATCAGGACAAGGACAGGAAATAGAAGTATGGACCAATTAAGATGCGGTGAGAAAGTCTCTGGTTGGAATATACAATAATATGCATAAATAGCAATGAACATCAACAGCTGGATAAGCATCTTCAGCAAATTGCTTGTTATACCAGACAACGGTACAACCAAACGAGGGAAATAGACTTTTCCAAATACATTTGCATTAGAGGCGAACACATTTGATGAGGCATTAAAACATTGACTAAAATACCCCCACAACACAATTCCTGCAAGATAGAATAATGGCTGAGGAGCCCCATCGGTAGAGATGCCTGCTAAACCTCCGAAGACAAACATATACATGATAGTCGTAAAAAGCGGCTGGATGACATACCATAGCGGACCAAGTATTGTCTGTTTGTATTGTGTCACAATGTCACGACGTATATACATGAAATACAAATCACGATATCGCCATAAGCCTTTAATATCCACATCAAGCCACTTGCGCTGCGGCTTTATTATTGTTGAGAATTGTTGCATTTAAGTAACGTTTTCCTTCAGATGTTCTATTATTTATCTGCTTGCTCACACAATGCTACTATTGAATGTATGAGTAGCCTGATAATCTAAATATAATACACGACAAACATATTGTGACCATTTTTGAGAATAATTTGACTGGCAACAAACATAACAATCCCACCTCAAAGGGACGTAATCCTTTGAGAAGTGGGATGTTAGATGTTTATTATACAAAACTTGTCAAAAAAGTCACACAAAATAATACTATTCCTTTTCGTGAGTATATCCTCCATAGTACGAAGCTCCATAATAACCATATCGAGATCCATAACGATGATAACCATAATAAGAGAAGGCATCTGTCGTTCCGTTGAGAACAATTGCCATCTTAGGCAATTTATTGTCATCATAGTAACGCTGAATCTCAGGAAGGAGACTACGATCGAGAAGTTCTGCTCTAATAAGGAACAAAGTAGCATCTGCATGATGACCAACAATTGATGCATCAGCAACAATCTCTACTGGCGGACAGTCAAGGAAGATGTACTCATATTTTGACCTCAAATCTTTAAGAAGATCAGATAGACGATCATCAAACAGAAGCTCTGTTGGGTTTGGAGGCACGGTTCCTACTGGTATGACATCAAGATTTGCATGTGTCTGGTCACGAACAATCACTTCATTAATATCATCGACAACACCAGAAAGGTAATCAGAAATACCAACCTTTGGCTTATCCACCATCGCAGAAAGAGAGGCTTTACGCAAGTCAAGGTCAATGGCAAGCACTTTCTTCTTCTTAATGGCAAAAGATGTGATAAGATTTGATGCCACAAATGTCTTTCCCGAATTCGGATTGAAAGAAGTAAGCATGATAATCTTTCCGTTTTCACCCTTAGCCGTCATAAATTCTATGTTCGTACGAATGACACGGAACGCCTCATTTATAACATTACGAGAACGATCCTTAACAAGGATGTGAAGAGTCTTATCTTCTTTATGCTTCTTATTAGAATGGATGAAATCCTTAAAATTATTTGCGAATTTAATAAGCGGTGTGAACAATTTCTCCCTAATAGTTCTATGATGTCTATGAAGCGGTATTTCACCAATGAATGGAATTGTCAATTCAGACAAGTCTCGGCGACCACGTACTTTGTTGTTTATCGCTTCAAGAAGGAAAATAATCACTCCAGGCACTACAAGTCCAACCAACAATCCGACAAGCCATACCTGCTGTCTATTAGGCGATGTCGGTGCATTTGTTCCAGAAGGAGGGTTAATTGTACGAGAATTATAAGCTGTAAATGCTTGAGAGAGTTCGTTCTCCTCACGCTTTTGAAGAAGATACAAATACAGGCTCTCCTTCACCTTCTGCTGACGTTCAACAGACAAAAGATACTTGGATTGTGTAGGAGATGAAGCAATCTTACTATTTGCTTTACCCTCAACACTCTGTGCTGATGCAAGTTCAGAATTAAGCTGAATGATATAGTTATCAACTGAACTTACAAGATTAACACGCAAATCGTTAAGTATGGCATCACGCTCTTGTACCAATGGGTTCTGAAGAGAACTTGCATTAAGAAGATTGTTTCTCGAAAGAAGCAACGAATTGTATTCAGATATCTGTCCACTAAGACCTGCATGATTAACACTCTGTCCACCTCCTGGGATGAGTTGGAAGCGCTTAGATTCATCTGTCAGATAATTGCGCACATAACGAGCCATGTACAACTGCTGGTTTATCTGTGTTTGCTGAGCACTTGCAGAAGTTGCCTGTCCTACATATATGCTTGCTACATCATTTTGTGACGCAGGGATGAGATTCGCAGACTTAAATGAAGATATATCAGTTTCGACATTACCCAATTCTTCCTCAATAATCTTTAATCTGTCAGCAATAAATTCAGAAGTAGATACTGACATCCTGTTCCTGTCCTTCATCCAGTTGTTTTCATACACTGAAATGACAGTTGCAAGAATATCTTCTGCTCTTTGAGGATTTTCATCCATATATACAACATTGATAACTGTTGACATATCACTAACAGAAGACACTGTAAGACTTGAAGAAACTCTATTGACTGCGCTCTTGATAGGAATCCTGGTCACACGCAGATGGAGATTTTGTTTAAAGTAGTTCGGAGTTTTGTCAATCTTAACCTTTCCAAGTGGTGTATTAACAACTTTTCCAAGCTTTCCCTTAACACTGGCAGATGACTCAATCCCATTGAATTGGAATTCTGACATTTCGTATGTCTCATCAGGATTTAATTTAAATAAGAATGTTGCATAATCAAGGTCGGTAAAATCCATGAGCATAATCTGTACGCCCAATGAAGTACCATATATACATTCCTCATGAAAACGACCTTGAGCATAGTAGTTCATATCAAGGTTCAATGTACGAACAACTTCTTCTGCTATACTTGGTGACTGAAGAGTGAAGAGTTCATTATTGACATCAATATTACTGTTCAAAAATGACATTCCACCATTATTCTGCCCGCTCTTTGTATCATTCTTTATCAAGATTGACGCTGATCTCTTATAAACTGGGGGTGTTACGAGAAGATATACATAACAAACAGACAAAGTAAATGCAACACAGATAACAAATAGGTACCATTTAGACAAGAACACTTTCAACATATCCAAGATTCTTAAATATGTTGCATTATTCTTCATCATCATTGCAGAAGTAGAGAAATTCATACTTGTACTCTGACGTTGTGGTTGAGTTTGATTATTATCTACAGGTAACATACTGTATATTTAGTTATATAATTTGAATTATATTTTTCTTTATAGACAATTACTATTACATGTCAGGTAATTAGAACCATCTTGTTACACCAACAATAAACGATGCTAAAGACATCCAGAACGCAGGCTGAACTGTTGAGTTTCCCATAACAGTTGCATTTCTCTTTTGCTTTTTATTCATCTCAACATAAATAATATCGTTCTGTTGTAAGTAATAAACAGGAGAAGAATACAGGTCTTCTGCAGAGCACAAGTTTACTTCGTATGCGGTCTTCTTACCATAATTTTCCCTTATGACCTTGACATTAGTACGCTGACCAGTAATTTTTAAGTCACCAGAAGAACCTATTGCATCAAGAATAGTGAATTTATCTCTATCAATCTGTATTCGTCCAGTTCCAACATCTCCTAAAACAATAACATACAAATTGGAATAATCAACAGTAACAATTGGATCCTTAACACCAAGCTCTGTTTCAATTCTTTCACGGATAATCTCTTGAACCTCATGTCTATTCAAACCTGCAACATGAATCTTGCCAAGTATAGGGAATCGAATATTGCCTTCTGCATCTATTGTGTATCGTGATCCAGAACCACTATTATTAGAGGAAGCATTTGTGTTTGCTGTCAAACTGAACAATGCAGACAATTCTTTATCACGAGTACTAACAAGTATTCGGATTTCATCATCTGCCTTAAATTTAATTTCTATAGGGTTTTGAACTTCTATAGACTGTCCCATGTTAAAATCCTGAAAATAAGTAATGTCTTGCGGCGTAGAACAAGAATTGAAGACCAATAGAAGAACTATTGATAAAATCAAATTTAAGTATAATGGTAATTTGTTCATATCATAATTGTTAAGCAGTTGTCCGAATGTATTATATTTGATAAGTCCTTTTTGTTTACTAACTACTAGAAAAATAGAACTGATATACTCGTATGAAAACAGAATAGTTTACTACAGCAGTAACCAAAAGTGAACTTATGAAAAAAAGAACTTATCGCAGAATGGCAATATTTCAAATAATAAAAGCATCTTCTCTTCTACATAATCATTTTTTGAGCAGATACTATATAATCTCTTACAACTGCATACTAATTTCCATCAGGTTTCTCTATTTCTATAAATGGAGAATTATTCCAAATAAAAGTATTCCAGTCATCAGGAGAACTCTCACTATATGCTCCTATAGAAGGTTTAAGATAAGAGACTATTGGCAATTGCAATTCCTTTATTCCTTCTACGATCATTCTAGAAATTTCAAAGGCACCATAAGGATTAAAATGAGTATTATCTTCAAATGCTTTAGCCTGTCCAGGGAACGAACCAGCATTGTAATGTACCAAAGCACGTTTTGAATTTTCTGGTCCTAACTTCTCAAAGAATGTACGCGTCTTATCATGTAGTTCAATAACAGGCACATTCAAATCCTTCGCAACCCAACGCATTGCATCTGGATAGTTAGCATGAGTCTCAACAATCTTTGCGTTCTCATCAAAGAATCTACGCTGAGTTGGAGTAACAAATACAGGGGTCACACCTTTTGATCTCGCTTCATCAACAAATTGCTTTAAGGCGTATGCGAAATTATAAAAGGCACCAGAGCCAGCTCTTTTCTCCTTTTGATCATTATGGCCAAATTCGATAAAGATATAGTCCCCTTTTTTCATTAAAGAGGCTATTTTCTTTAGACGATTAGAAGCAATAAAGGAAGTGGCAGTTTCACCACTTTCTGCATAGTTGGCAATAGATACGTTCTCATCAAACCAATATCCAACCATCTGCCCCCAAGATGCCCATGGCTCATAATCTTGATCTACAACTGTAGAGTTGCCACATAACCACAATGTACAGGTTGATGTATCAGCAGGTTCAATTTTAACAGAAGACAATAATGGTCGATCACCATTAATTTCTAATGTCAATTTATCATCCCAATTCAACTTCTTTTCTTCACGCTTCTTGATTTTTACGACATCATGCTTACCATTTTCAAGGTTAATTACAGTATTCCTTTTATTAACAACAAATGAAAAAGTCTCAAACTGTCCCTTTTTTGTTTGAACATTATTAACAAACAATCTTCTAGATTCTGCTCTTACGGTCGTTGAACCTGCCTGCTTTTTAGAACCTATTTCAACAGTTACTTTATAATTCCCATCAGGAACATTAACTGAGAAATAGAATACACCAGGCGAAACATTAAAGTTGTCTGTTTGAGAATTTTGAGCATATTTAACAACATCAACAAAGTCATATCCAAAACCTTTGTCTTGGGTGTAAACATCCGAAGGCAGAACACGAACAGCCTCTTTATCTCGACCGTCAAACGAAAATGAAAAAACTTGCGCCTTAATATCTTGTCCAAAAAGGAAAAGACATAAAGACGCAAGTAATATTGAAAAATTATATCTCATTATAACACATAATTAAACTTGATAAAAACAATTTGTTATAACAAACGTATAACAAAAGAATTTATCTTAGACGAAGACGAGTACGCTCGCCCATTACTGTCTCTACCGAACCTTCTCTCTTACCCATCATGAAGGCCTCTGAACGAGGGAAGAACATTCCTGAATATGAAGCAATAAGTCTATTAGCTTCAGCAGCACATGTAGGGTCAACACTCTTAGCTCGTTGAGCCTTATCAGTAGCAAGACAATAGTACAAGCCACGATTCCAGTTGAACTGAACAATCTCACTCTTTTTATAAGACTTTGGAGCTGATGCTGTTATACAACGAGCTAACATAAGGTATGCTTTACCGAAGTTTGACTTATACTTGAGAGCGTTATTAGCCCATTGACGGGCTGCCTGAATACTACCTCTCTTATAATATTGGGCACAAGCATAATATGCAGCATTTGCCTTTGCAGTTGCATCAGAAGCATTATCTACAGCCTCCTGGAAAATACTATTTGCACCAGATATGTTGCCTTCCTTCAACATTCGAGTAGCCTCTGCAAGAAGAGATTCACGTCCAGAACCACCACCAGAAGAACCACCTTGAGGAGCACAAGCAGAAAGATACTCTGAAGCCTTATCAAACACATCTGTATCTTCCTTTTCTATACTACGCAACAAAGAAATAACTCCTGACAGGAATTTAGCATCTGTCTTATGCTCTTCAATAAGACCAGAATAGTATTCTACAAGGAACTCAGGAGTTGCAGCCTCAGGATGCTGTGAAAAATACCATTCAGCATTCTGACGAGGGCCACCATAAGCATCAAGTATTGGCTTAGCTTTTGCTTCAAGTTCAGCTGCACGAATAGAATCTTTACGAGATGCAATAGAATCTGTAAATGCATATTCTTCAGCTTGTTTCAAGAAGAAATCACATATATCACAGGCCTTAACATAGTCATTAATAAAATCTTCACGATAAGATGCTGAGTCTGTATTAGTTTCGTATCTCTTAACATAACAATCGACAAACTGGAACAACACATAACCCTCTGTTGCATAACCAAGGTCATCTATTCCTTGATGAAAAAGTTTATATGCAACCTCGATATCAAGATTTGGTGAATATGTATAATAGTCATATGCCTTTCTAGTCAAAAGGTCTCCCTTTTTTGAAAGAAACTTTTCATCATCAGTAAATGAATTAAGAGCCTCCAGATTATCAATACGCTTATCATATACTTTCATCAAGAGATCAAAGTAGTACTGACGGCGTATAGAATCAGTTTCATTCTTAGCAAGATACTGAAAAATATTAGCACCATAACGATAAAGGTTCTGTGATGTCAATGGAGCATTATCAAATACATACAACCAAGGATCAACAGCAAACTTATACATAGAGTCTCTTCGTGTTTCATCATAATAACCATCGTGATAAAAGCGTTCGAAAAGCTCATATGATCTACGAGTCATAATACTATCAGCACCATGACCTATACGATCTTCCATCTTTGTTCCTTTAAGATTCTGAGCAGAACAAATAAGAGACACAAAGAATAAAAGCGTTATAATAGATAATTTATTCTTCATATTTATCCGATATTATTATAATTTATACTGAAGTCCAAGATTAACTGTTCCAAACATACAATATCCAGTCTCCTTGAGATATATTTGATATGGGAGATTAGAATTGAAGAAGTTATACCATGTTGGGGAAATATAAATATCAATCTTATCACTAACAGAACGAGACAATTGCAAACCTGCATTCAAGCCAAAATGTCCCTGAGTCTTATTATTAGCAACTTTATAATCATACCCCTTTGGATTTGTTACACAATCAGATATTGACTTAAAATGAAGAAGTTCCAAATAGGTTGATGGTCCAAAGAACAACTCAAGATTCCAATGTCTATTTTGACGATAACCACTCATCAAGTCAGTTAAATTTAACTGATAGTCTAATGAAGCTAAACCTAATAAATATGTATGGTTAACCACAGCTCTACCGCCCTTAATATATCTCAAACCTTTATAAAATGCAACCCAGTTATTTTGTGAATTATAGAATTCCATAAACTCTATATTCGTTCTAATAGAATGCATCTTATTGAAATGATACGCACCAACAAACTCTAAATTCCAATTAAAACCTCCAGTTTTGGGATATTCCTTATAAGAACCACGACCTGCAGAAGCAATGTTCCAATTTTTCATCTGAAAGTTTGAACCAAGACCTCCGCCTAATGTAAAATACGACTTCTCAGAACCAACACCTTTTAAATGATTTCCATATTTTCTTGAACGAATCAACATAGTCATACCAAGATCAACAGATACCATATTTTCATGATCCCATTTTCTCTTTGACTCTTCTCTCAAGAAATATATTTTAGAATAACGTGGTTCCAAATATAATTGCAAATCAGGACTTAATCTACACCATGCCTGCATACCCGCCTCATAGAGAAATGACCTATTATTCTCAACTGTGGTTTTCCAACGCTTAATTACATCATAGCCACCACTGAAAATAAAATGCATACCTACAGGATTATCCCAATCGTATTTCTTTGTAAAGCCGAATGGGTTAAATAATACTGTTGCAACTGCAGTTGGATACATATTATGACTCTGAAGCCTGTAATTATAAGATGAAGTAACTCCTGGAATTGACTTATTTTTCTTGTTTGTATATTCAGATTTTATATCACTCATACCTACAGAGAGTCTTGCGCCAATAGATGGTGAAAACCATTTACCCAAAGATATTCTTTCTGTATGACCAACTGTATAACGTCCCATAATATAGGTACCTTGTACAGCAACAGCACCCATTCCAAAACTCATAAAAAATGGTTTACGCCATGCATAGACAACAGTGTCCTTAGCAGCTAACCAATCGTTATGAATTTCTTCATAAGGCTTGTCCTTTTCTGGCATATGTCTCTCATAAATATTAAGATATCTCAAATTTGCCTCATCAGTAAGGTGATTAGTCATGTAATAATCAACAGAAAGATTAACACCATAGAACACATTAAATGTACGCCAGTTTGGCGCTATCTTTTCTGACAAATCGATGTTATCTTTTGCAATACCAACATATGGCTCTACATTAAGTATAGTTTGTGGAGTCATAAGGAAACGGAATTGCAAACCTGTATGAAACTCAGGAAGGAAACAATTATCGCTTTCTCCTGTATAAGATCCCTTAAAAGTGTATCTACCACCTACACCAAACAAAGTATTGACAGACATAAATCTATTTGGCTTATAACCTCCTATAAATGAAGACACATCATAGAGCCAATCCAATTTCCCACCAATATGTCCAATATATCGTCTATTTGTCTGCAGTCTAATAGTATCAGAGAAACCAACACCAAACTCACCACTTAACCTTAATGAACTAAATTTATTGAATTGATAACCCAAACCAATGGATGCTTGACCTAATGGATTGATTTTATATCCGCTTGGATTATCAGCAATCTTTTCATAACCTAATCCCATGTTAAGATATAAGTTATCCCAGAAGCCATGGTATTTATCATCACGATAACGGACACGTCCTTCAAGAATGTAATCAGTAGGTCGAACAGAAACAGTATCTAAACAACGTGAAGCAGTAGTTCTCTTTTCTCTTGGAAGAAAGAGACTATCATATTGATCATAAACAATCTGTGCCGACTTTGTTGAATCAGCAGGAGCACTTTCACCTAGTGCTTCATGCCAAGTCTTTGCTGCTGAGGCATTTATACACCCTACAAGCAACATTAAAAACATAGGCAATATGCTTTTTGAAAACTTCATATTTCTTTGTTATTGTTCTGTTTCCTTATTTTCAGTTTCTTTATTCTCAGTCTGAGGCGTAGTTGTTGACTCTGATGATTCAACAGCTGGAGTACTAGCTTTTTCTGTAGCCTCCTTCTTTGCTTCAACCATCTTAGCATACTTATCTCTGTATGCAGCAGCTTTAGAAGGAACATAAGGATATTTCTGAGAAACAGCCTTAGGTACATTACCTTCTTGGGCTAAGAACTTTTTATATTTTGGTTGAATATCAAAAGACTTCTGCATATAAGCAAGATACTTTGGGATATAATTAGCACCTAAGGCCTCACCAACTAAACGATCTGTTGATGTTCCTGCAGTAGGAGCACAAAGCATACCTAACAAATACCACTTTTTTGCATTATCATCAGGGAGAGCTTCAAGTGTGGAAACTGCCTCCTCCATCTTAATTCCTAATTCTTCCTGCAACTCAGCTTTCAAAACTGCATTATTAATTTTACTCTGTGACATCACAGAATATATAGCTTCAAGTCCTGATTCCTTTTCATCAGGTTCAAGATTTGCATCATCCCACCTAATGATAACATCAATCATACGGCGATACATCTGCAATTCTTTTTTAACTGGCATATCATCTGGCAACTTATCAATCCACAATGATGCATGATCCATATGACCACGCTTTAACAAAATGATTGCTTGATTTGCAACAATCTGTCTGCGGTTAACAGTCCATTTCATCGTGTTATTAATACTAATCTGTCTCTTCAAATCAGTAGTTGCGCTCCAATCTAGGAATGGCATAGCTATAAGAGAGTCTATAGACTCATCCTCAACAGCATACATTGCCATACGATTAGCAATATAAGCAGCAAATGTATTATATTGATATCCAGATCGAGCAGTTAATTCACCCCATATACGCTGTACTATTTTTTTCTGTTCAACAGAATCTTTCACATAAGAAAGAATATTATAGTAGTCACCATTAGTGAACACATGAGGACCACCTGGTGCATAATCTGGATTATTATAATAGAAATCTACAGCTTCTGCAGGTTCAAGAATACGTGTCTGTTGATATGTATAACTACACTTCATTACACGCATATTGTTCAATATTTCAACAATTACTGTATCATAAATGTCAAAAGTCTTAGTTTCTGCATGAATAGCAGAACTTGAAGCCTTAGACTCTACCATTCCACGTACGTCTTTAGCTTCCCATTCATAACCACGCTGATCCAAAGAGTCAGCCACATCTTTCCAAGTGAAGACGAACGCTGATGGAGGTGGAATCTGGATTTTTCTAGTATTAATACGACTACGGACCTCAGACAAGGCTTTCTCAGCACGAGATTTTGCAAGTCGCATGTTTACATCCACATTACCATCAGGCGATGCTGCACCAGAAATCTCAATACTAACCATTTTCTCACCATATGAGCTCAACTCCTTAACAAGCTGGTTCAAAAGCTTTTGGTTACTTTCATCTTGAGTATATTCAGCAGTACCAACCTTAAATTTCAATGGCAAATCTCGAGGAATATTTACAAGACCAGCGGAAGGACGCTCATAAAATTCCTCCGTCAAAGGAATTTCTGTTCCTGACATTTGGAATTCAAGGAACTTGAACGGATTAGAAACGTTACAACTTCCAAACTCACCATCAAGTCTATATGATACATGAGTAAAATCTTCCATAACAGCAGATCCCCAGCATGTATATGACTTATTAATGTTTGGCTTAGTGAAAGGAATAAACACCTCAAACACCAAATCCTTATTATCTTCAATCACAGGAGACTCTTGAAAATATACTGCCAATGGGTCAAGAGTTTCATAGTCGAAAGACATTCTTCGATTTTGCATTTTATGAAACTTCTTACCCTCAATTACAGCAGGATTAAGATACTTCACTGTGTCTTCAGTAGAGCAATCTATTGCTGCTGGTAAAACCATAAGACGCTTATCTGTAGAACAATAGTCCGCAGGGAATGGGAAAGAAACCTTAAATGACATCTTATCACCATACATACGGGTCTTACCCGGCTTGATAGATGGTTTTTCCTTTTTCTTTTCTGTCTTTACAACTTCCTCAAGAGCAATATATTCATCAATCATTGTGATAATCAAGTTATTTCTGTTACTTGCCGTAACATGGTAACTTTTAGGCATATCACCTGTTGATGGTAAGAATACTGCTACATAAGAATTATCAGGAATACCATTTGCTGTAAATGCACCTTCGCCTTCAGGATCAGTGGTAAAGTAGCTCCAACCACCTTTCTGAGCATCATTAAGCGTCTTACACTGCTTCATGAAGTCATTACAAGCATCAGAGGTATAAAAATAGAATATTGGGATATTCTCTCCATCGTGTACACTCACCTTGCCATTCTTGTCTTTTACGACAAGTTTACCCTTCAATGTTGTTTGTGCCTGCATGCTTGTTACCATATATGGCACAAACATCAGCACAAAAGCAAGAAGTATTGTATATATGCGTGCAGTTATTTTCATTTTCATATCAATGTATTTATCGTCTAATACACATTATTAATATATAGACTAAAATTATTTAATAATTAATGACAATGTTATACCCATATTTATTGGGACAAAAATATTACCAGAACGGTTTATCTCCCAAGAGTCCTCCGGTGTTTCTATATCACCCCAACGTTTTTCCATATAATGCACCATTCCCAAACCAGAATGGAAATTGACAGTTACTCGGCTTCCCAAATTAAAGGCATAACCGAATGTTATTCCACCTCCCAATGCATTTCCATCATGAACAACATCTCCAGGTGTCGCTTTATAACTAGCTGCCAAAGCACCAAGTCCAATGTAATGATGATACATAGCACGTCCTCCAAACCAATATCTAAATTCAGGTGTCACGCCCAAAAATCTATCAGCGCCAATAAGAGGAGTTCCACCCATCGCACTAACATGCAAAGTGGTAACATTTCCTGTAGTGAGCTCAAAACCAAAACTTGGAGTCGTTAATCCATCTGCCAAAAGGTTAGTATTGACAGCCAGACGCTGAGCGTTCATACATATCGCCATGAACAGCATCACCAATGTTGATATAATTCTATTGTTCATCATCACTAGCGTTCTTTTTAGACTTTTTACTTGATTTCTTTTCTTCCTTTGTAGCCTCTGCACTACTATCCTCTCCGCCTACAGACTCTGTACTTGTCTCTTGAACAGTTTTAGCCTTCGTGCCTTCAGCGTCTTCGGTTGCAGCTGCTGATTTCTTCTTAGACTTCTTTTTTGAGCCCGCCTCTTCGCTGACAGCATCAGCATTAACTTCTGTTGCCAAAGAATCTGTCACAACTGCTTGGCCATTAGATGATTCGGTTTCTTCTGTATTAGCCTTAGCTTTCTTCACCTTCTTCACCTTACCGCCTGTCGCTGTTGAATCAGATACTAATGAGTCATTCGTTGCCTCAACAACTTGACCCTTAGTTTTCTTTGCCTCTTTCTTTGCCTTCTTTGGATCCACAACAGTTGACTCACCTGTTTCATCAACCTCTCCAGCATAGAACGCAGCACGCTTCATATAATACTGAAGCTCACGTGTCATAACATCACGATTCAGTATTGTCACACTGTCAATATCAGTTCCCAAAGTAAGACGCTCTTCTTGCAAGCGGTCAACTTCTCCCTTCAAGACAGCATACTGATACGAATTCTTTGGATATGCAGCAAGTTTCTGTTCTGCAACTTCCATAACCTGATCCAAAGGCTTCTGAATGAAAAGAGAGTCTTGAGTACGACGCTTTTGACGAGCAGCATTTTCTCTTGCGACACACATCTCGTCATATCTCTCCATATATTCTGCATCAACATCATAACGGAACATATAACGATCAAGGATAGTCCTATGACCGAAGCGATACACAAGTCCCACTTTTATATCAGTTGGTAGAAGAGGCATAATCTTATATCCACCTTCTTCGCCTGGAACATAATATCCATTTATGTCTCTATTATATTCTTTTTCCTTATAGATTACTGGACCTATACTAAATCCAAAATCCACATTAAGACTACCACCTTTCTCATATATAAACAAAGGACGGATGATACCATACATCATACCTATAGAAAAATATGAACCCTCCTTTGCGATATCAGAAACCTTAAAATCATAGTCACCTACAGATCCGTACAAACCACGATAATAGACTGTTTTCTCATGCTTAGGACCGCTTTTGCGACGCTGAGAGAACAATTTTCCTGGAATCCAATGAATATGTGTTGGGTGGTTACCCGTTGTCTGCCAAAGTCCAAGATCATCCTTATAACGCTCATCAGAGAAACGAGGACGCCAATAGTTACGGAAGTTAAACCTATACTCCCTTACCTGGTATACGAATTTCTGATTATATGATGGCTGTTGGCTGAAATTCAACTTAGCATTGAGTCCAACTGTCCAACGGTTCCAATTTTCTTTTCTGACATCATACTCGAATCCCAGGTTTGGAGTCATTGTCACCCAATCAACAGCATTCGTAGCCAAAGTCAGACGTTCTATTACGTTAAAAGTCTCCACTTTCATCGCGTTGTCAGCAGTCTGCGCATATCCTTTCACATTAGATATTACAAATAAGGCTAACACGAACAGAATCGACATAGGACTACCATGTCGACCCATCTTTTTGTTCATTTTTATGTCGTTCATTAATACTTGCACCTATAAAAATTAATTATACCAAAACAAGTTTAACATCATTTTCGAATGCAAAGTTAAAACTTTTATTTTGAATTATAAAAAAAAGACTGTAAATATTTACGAAATCACTCTGCTATTTTAATGAATTATCCAATTTAGGCTTTAGTTCATCAGGCGAATCGTTAGTGAACATATCAACTTTCCCAGCCTCTTTAACAAACAAGTCCGCAATTGTTTTAGCCTCAATATCCCATTCTGGAGCGAAATGATCTGATTTCATATAGTTCAAAATTGACTTCTTCATCTGGTCTGCCACAATACGAGTTCCCAAGTTTGTTTTGAGATCCATCGTCGTCATAACAAGACGTCCTTTGCCCACTTTTGCTTCAAAAAGCATACCAATTTTTCTTGACACAAACCATGTGTCAATACTTTGTACAAGAGGTTGGAAATTGCGTGGGAAATCCGTAAATTGCATAACCTGAGCCTTGTTTACGAGTTCCCACCATTGCATATCTGAGTAATAATCAGTTGGGAACAAATCAAAAATCGGATGAGTATTTTCTACATATATTCCGGTTGTATGAGGAGGGCGCATTTTAAACCATGACGTGTTCCAAAATACTGGAGTAAATTGCTGTACAACTTCTTTACCATAAGACACTTTTCCCGCTGCACAAACAAGCACAGATTTGCCTTTTGCAAGATATTCTTGAGCCTGAGCATCCAAACTGTCTGTAATATAAATACCATCTTCAAACCAAGTGCCAGGACGAACACCATGCTTCACTTTCGATGCGTGCTTCTTCTTGTCTATTTGTAGTTCGCCTTCTGGGTAAACCCATACATTCCAGGAATTCATAGCTTCTGTTCCAGGAACACTTACCGAAAACACAAGCTTTGTAGGCTCAACAATGTCGTTAAGAGGAACAGAAACCTTGCCTAATTCCACATTTCCGCCTACAGGTAAATCTTTCATAGAGAATTTGCCAGAAGCATAACATCCACCTTGCTTCTCTGTGTTTGTATCTTCATATCGTATATCAGACGCCTTATATAACGTCCATTCTGCCGATGCATTTTTCAAGACATCACTAGAATATTGAGATAACTCAACTTCTGCTTCAAAAGATTCTGAGCTTTTGAACGTAAACTTTTGAATCTTTGCAAGAGGGACAATCGGCGAACAGAATCGTTTGAAATCAGTATTGCTGATATATCCCTTATTATCGAAAAACACATCAGTAACGCCAACAAGTGCAGTCCCCTGACCAGAATAGTCATTTAAAGACAGTAACTGAAAACCAGCATATTTTGGAGTCCTAAGCGTACGTTCAATCTCTGCCTTATAACACAGAGCCTGCAACTTACCTGACGCGAGCATGAACTTTCTGCCCATGCTTTCCATTCCATTGTCTTTTAGAAGATCACGGAATATCTCGAAATTCTTAGCCTTATTAACACCTGTATATTTTGATATTTCATCAAAATTAGGGAAAGCGCACCACTGTCCCGTTTCGTGAGAGACAAAAGGCATTGTTATAGGTGTGTTTGGCATATCTTTCCCATTATATGTGTTTATATTCGCAGCAAAGTTCACCACGGATTCCGGAGCGCGCCTCGTCCATTCATTTAATCCACGCGCACCTGCCTTTACTGCAAATTCGCTGCCAGGCTGCCAAGCCCAACCGCCTCCTACAGAAAAGCCGCAATACAAATGCCTATTATCATATTCTTTCATTTGAGCAACATGCTCTGTTGACCACTTCACCCAGTTACCTGCTGGCTCATTTCCAAATGCATAGAAGGTGAATGAAGGATGATTGCCATATTCATCAACTATAGCAACAGATTCATCCATAAGGTATTTGTCGATAGGTTCCCCTCTTCCCAGTTTTACCCCATGATTTGGCCAGCTTGGCCCTTCTGGCTGTATATAAAAACCTGTCATATCTGCCGCCAAAAAAGCTGCTTCAGGAGGGCAATATGAATGGAAACGCATATGATTAAGTCCATACGACTTACAAGTCTTAAACAATTTCAACCACGAATCGAGGTCAGTAGGAGGATAGCCCGTATTAGGGAAATCGCAGTTCTCAACCGTTCCACGCAACTGTATTTCTCTGCCATTCAGATAGAACATCTTATCACGAATCTCCATCTTGCGCATTCCAAAAACCGTCTCAGCCTTGCCTGCGATGTCAGATTTACCATTCAACTGCACATAAAGATGATAGAGCTGTGGAGCAAACTCATCCCACAACAGCATATCATCACCCATTTCTATCACAGCTTCAACAACAGTTGATGTTGCGTTATTCAAATCTATAGTTTTGGGGCTTGCGGCTACAACATGCTCTTTGCTTGCATTAAAAGCAACAGCTTTCAACGACAATACTGCACTCTCACGCTTTTTTGATTCAACACCATCTATTTCAATACGAACCCTTGCTTGCTTCTTATCAACATCTGGATATACTTTTATTGAATTGATGATATTCTTTTTGCGCAATTCTATCTTGCCAACAATTCCATTCCAACAGCCTTGCGTCTGATCTGAGACAGAATGAGAATCTTGTCCTACCTTTACTGTTTCCGGATCATTATCCACACAAATCACAATTGTATTTTCTCCACTCTTCAAACAATTACGAAGAATATATGAATGCGGTACAGACAAAGACTTTTCTGCTTTGCTTTCTGATACAATCACACCATTCACCCATACTTTTGTAGTGATATGGGGACGCTCAAGAAAAAGTTCATAGCAAGAATAAAGCTGAGCCTTATCAACATTCACAGTTCTCTTGTACCATGCCTTGCCGACATAATGTTTATCCGGAGTCAAGAAAAACTGCAACTTCATATCCTTACCTGGCTTTCTATATTTTGCCATATAAGGATTATAAAAATAAGAAGAATCATACAAAGAACCTACCCACTTTGTATTCACGCTTATATCATCGCCCTTCATCTGCTGAGGCATAGAAGCAGGAAGTTCAATATTATCGTCAAATTCAAATTCCGGTTTATACCATCCTTCACTTTCGCCTATTCCTTCTCTATCTATTTTTAACTGCCATTGCCCACTCAAATTCATAGTTTGAGCGAAAGAAAACAGATACGAAAATATCAATAAGGATACACAAAGTATAGATTTCAGTCTCATGCTATCAGTATTAGTAGTTATGAACATTAATTAGAT
Organism: Bacteroidaceae bacterium; assembly: GCA_024401215.1. GTDB lineage: Bacteria > Bacteroidota > Bacteroidia > Bacteroidales > Bacteroidaceae > Minthosoma. The sequence goes on along the minus strand of JAKSLL010000001.1, from coordinate 42,140 downwards.
TGAAATGCAAATATAGCAATTTTTACACTTTCAAACCAAAAAGAATGCCATTATTAACAAAAAAATAGCGACAATCTCATCTGAGAAAGCCGCTATACCATAAAATGACGATGCTATTCTAACATCAAGAGAACTTGATGTGTGAACATCATTTACTCACCTGGAGCAATTGCACCTGCAGGACAAGCATCAGCACATGTGCCACAATCAACACATGAATCTGCATCAATTACATACTTGCCATCACCTTCAGCGATAGCACCTGATGGACACTCGCCAGCGCAAGTTCCACACATAACACAATCGTCACTAATTACGTAAGCCATAATGTTTATTTTTTATTGATAATAATTTTTATTGTCTATTTTCAAGAGTGCAAATGTATGAAAGATTTAATTATATACCAAATTTTGAGTAGACAAAATACATCCTTTAACATAAAATGATACTCAACGATAAGTATTTATCCTTTTGAAAATAGCCTAAGGATCCCGTCCTATTCAAAAGTCACAGTCTGCAGAGCCGCCTCTAATTGGCGAACAAGAGGACGTTTCTTCTCTTCTGGCGCCATCACAAAACCTTCAGCAACAAGAATCCTGTTTTTAAGTGTATCGGCATACAGATAACTCACGAATGGTCCACCAAAAGCGTCATTCTTCATATCCCAAAGCCCTCTTACAGACACAACACTCCGCTTGTCCAAATTGACTATCTTGTTCGTAACAGTTCTGGAATCCGTTTCCATCCATTGGTCTTCGCGCTCACCTGGGATGTTTATTTTCATCACAGAGTCTCGAAGAGCGACAAACTCCTCCAACGACAAATCTGACATCGGCAAGGCATACATACAAACATTCAACCTAAAAAGCTGTTTGCTCGACGATGACCAGAAGAAATCTTTCCCCTGCTTTATCTCATCTACATCTTGAGGCACATTAATAGTCACCCCAAACTGTTTCTTCGCCTGGTCAAAAACTTTGCCGCTATATTTACTATTTAAATATGTACGCTCGCGAGAGAATTCCTGCTTATTGAACATGTCTAATATCATTTCTGAGTTTGATTTCACAATACTCACAAACGAAGCGTCATCTGGAGCACTTATTTTAAGGATGACTTGAGGATGGCAATATTCATCTCGAGACACACTCATTTCCGCTTTTTTGTATTTTGGACTGACCTCAGCAAAAATTATATTACCATACACCTTGAAAGTGTTATTGAAACCAGATGGGTTTAGTGTCGTAACTCTAAAGTTAGGTTCTTCTTGCGGAAGGCCCTCAATCGGCGTTTTGACAACATCCATAAGGCACACTCCTGCAGAAGTGTTATCCAGCCATGTACGATTTGCAACAACAAGAAGTTCATAAGGAGCGCTTTGAACCGTCGAACGTGAACCATACGATTTCTTCCCCTCTTTGTTTTCACAAGAGACGAATAACAATGACGTAGAAACAAACACTAATAAAAGCCTAATATAATTTTTCATAATCGTATTTTTCCATTTATATCGGTGTCACACTGCTTATCAAAACATAGCATTTAGACGTATTCATTCACAATTGCCTGATAAAAGCAGGCATTCTTCATCTATGACAAATGACAAAAATCTATCTGTTTATCATACGAACTATTTCTGTTCCGCAAAGTAAGAAACATCCAAGTCCATAATCATCGAAATCTGGTTCTTTGTCGTATGTAACCGGTTGAGAATCCTTTGGTTCCTTTCCTGTCCCTTGTACATAGCCCAAAAATCCATTTGAATGTAAGCAATCCTTCACCATTGCATCCCAAGTGCTCATGACAATAGGCTCATAAGTTTTTGCTGGCAAGTAGCCATTACGAACGCCCCATGCCATACCGTATATAAACAATGCAGTACCCGTCAGTTCCTTTCCTCCAAAGTCTTGAGCATCAGCAAGAGAAGCATACCAATACTTATCACTCTGTTGACATTTCACAAGAGCCTTTGTCATCAAAAGATAATCTTTAAGATAATCCTTATGATGTGGATCTGATGGGAGAGACTCCATAGCTCTAACAAGAGCGGCGTACACCCAGCCGTTACCTCGTGACCAATAGCAATTCTTCCCATTTGGCGTTGTATAAGGAGCCACAAAAGAAGCGTCACGCCACCAGAGACCCTCTTTTCTGTTGAAGAATCCTCCCGCTATAGAATCACGGCTTGCTTTATACATTTGCCACCCCTGTTCGGCATAGCGGAGATAGTCACTATCTCCCTGCTGCTGTTTCATTGCACTCAGCTTTGTCAACACAGGCAGCCCCATCTGTATTGCATCTATCCATGTCCAGTCGCCAAACGAACCAGAAGAAGAGCCATTCCCCTGTTTCTGAGGGACATTGCGGGTTGACAAAAGATTATCCATACATTTCTCCGTCTGCTCTGGATGTCCCATATCAAGATATGTCTGACAACAGCAATAATCATCGGCATCACGCGTTTTCACACCATTTCGAGGTGTCCATTTATGAGCTGTCCCCCAGTCATATATGTATTTGTAATATTCATCAAATTTCTCTCCCCCCATTTTCCTTTCCATCTCAGCCAAAGCCATCAATCCTTCAAAATACACTCCTCGTGTCCACAAATTCGAAGGACGCTCTTTTTTAACGAAAGTCGGCTTACCTGGATCTGGATATTTCTTAATGAAATAGTCATTAGCAAGTTCCATTGACCTCATAATATCCTCCTGCTTTGTCTGAGCAACAAGTGCTGCGGTCGCAAAAAATGATATAGCAACAAGTATCAAACAACGTTTAGTCATAGTTTATATTATTAGTTAGTAAATTATCTCACTCATTCCGATTGTAGCAATCTTCTCCTTTTGATGCTTTTTATCAGACAAGTTTTAACACTCTATTTAACATTTTGCAAAGATAATGAATAAAATTGTAACTATGCCATTTGTAATTACAAAACATATCATTTCCTTCATATAAGTGCTATTCAAGATTGACAAGTCGCCAACTTTCTCAAAACACTACAAACAAGTGAGTGCGTCGTTTTCCTTCCATGTAATTCCCATATCTTCATAATACAATGTTTTGGAGGTTCGTATTCCTTTTGACATTGCAAATGTAGTGAGGCATACAGCATCTCTTTCTACTATTATTTCATACTCTCTCCCCGTGTCCAAATATTAGACATATCCGTGTCCATAAATTGGACACAGAGGATGACACTTCACTATTTTAGAAACACATTGAAAGCAGCTGATGTGACTGTCATAAACGTCACACACGCTTAGTCTTTCTGCCATTATACACTCCCACAAAATGTCTTATTTGGGATACATACATATTGAACAATTTGATATTGTGTAATCATTTTTTCGTATTACGCAAGGGGTTAGAAGGTTTTTCTCCCCAAATCAGCAATCCACAATTACACAACAAAATGATTATCTGTTATTTACCAACTCATTTCTTTTTCTCAATAACACTTCCTATCATAAATTCATCTTACATTACTCCGTAACGCAAGTTAGCGTTACGGAGTAATGCTGAGTGTCGAAGCGAGGTAAAGCAACTAATAAAATTTCAGCAAGAGACAAAACTGCCACCAAACATGCGTACATATAGAACAATTATATCGAATTGTATCGGTTAAAGGACATCACCAAAACTATCTGAAATTCATCATCCGCTACTTACATTTTATCAACACTCTATTCCACATTATGTATATAGCCACATACTTTTCCAACCCCATATTTTAGCAACAAATGAGAACAAATGCTATTGACTTTTTAAGTGTTTTCACATTATTATATAAAAAAGGATGCACATTTTCTTTCATGACATAACTTTTTGCTAACTTTGCATTTTAAGAGCATTACATGCAGCATGTTATAGATAACACAGAACCTATATCTGCTACAAATGCAAACAGAATTAAAGACAATAGAAAATAGTATCCATTTAGCTATATAAGAACTATTTCTATAACACACCATACTTTTTCTTACATCAAATGACAAATATCATTCCATATTCCATCAATGTTAGCGGCAAACTCATAGACCTTGCAGAGCCTCAGGTAATGGGCATTCTCAATGTCACCCCCGACTCTTTCTATTCCGAGAGTCGCAAGCAGACAGAGGAGGAAATACGACATCGCGTCTCACAAATCATCGACGAAGGAGGACAGATGATTGATATTGGCGCATACTCATCACGACCTGGTGCTGACGATGTAACGGCCGAAGAAGAGATGAGGCGCCTTGCAAAAGGAATGAAGATTGTAAGAGAAATATCACCAGACATCCCTGTAAGCGTTGACACTTTCCGTGCAGATGTTGCAAAAATGGCTATCGAAGAACTTGGCGCAGACATCATAAACGACATCTCTGGAGGTGAACTCGACAAAAATATGTTTGCAACAGTTGCAAAACTTGGCGTTCCATATATCCTCATGCACATGAAGGGCACTCCTCAAACGATGCAGAATGCCCCTCATTATGACGATATAACGAAAGAGGTCCTTCTCTATTTATCAGAGAAAATCCAACGCTTAAGAGACCTCGGTCAGAAGGACATCATCCTTGATCCAGGATATGGATTCGCAAAGACTCTTGAACACAATTACGAACTTCTCAACAACCAAGAGGCGCTATGCGTTTTCGAACTGCCGTTGCTTGTCGGCATATCAAGAAAAAGCATGATATACAGACTATTAGGCAACACACAGCAAGACGCTTTGAATGGCACTACTGTCCTCAACACCATAGCCCTACAGAAGGGTGCCAACATTCTTCGAGTACACGACGTGAAAGAATGTACTGAAGTCGTAAAAATAGTAAAGGCAATGATGCACTAATCATCCGCAATAATTGAATATTCAAATTCCATCCCCAACAAAAAACACGAAATATAATGTTTGACCTTTTCGGACCAAAAGACGCAATTGACATTCTACTTGTCGCCATTCTTCTATACTACATCTGGCGACTCATGAAAGCATCTGGCTCGCTGAATGTCTTCTACGGCATCCTCATCTTTGTTGCTGTATGGTCCATTGTGGCGCAAATACTCCAGATGAAACTGATTGGCAGCATCTTCGAGACTTTCCGCTCCGTTGGTGTCATAGCACTCATCATTCTCTTTCAAGAAGAAATCCGCCGTTTCTTCCTCACTCTCGGTTCACAACGAAGGCTCAGCAAAATAGCCAAACTCTTCAAGCAGAAAATCACAGAACAAGAGGTGGAGCAAGACGACCAAGATATCATGCGAATTGTCTTAGCATGCAACTACATGAGCAAGAATCTGGTAGGGGCACTCATAATCATCGAACGTGAAATGTCGCTAACCGACATCGTCATTTCTGGAGAGAAAATTGATGCCATAATCAGTTCTCAACTTATCAAGAATATCTTCTTCAAGAATTCTCCCCTTCATGACGGTGCAATGATTATAAGTCATAATCGCATAGCAGCTGCTGGATGCATCCTTCCTGTAAGTCACAACCTCAATATTCCTAAAGACCTTGGACTCAGACACAGAGCCGCATTAGGTATATCCCAGCAGAGTGACGCCATAGCAATTATTGTGAGCGAGGAGACAGGAGCCATCAGCGTTGCTCAAGGAGGCGAATTCCATCTACGATTTGCAGGCAACGAACTTGAAAGCTACCTCGCAAATCAATTAAAGAAATAGATGTTTACATAATTTATAACATACATTTAATACAAATACAAAATGGACATTAAAAACTTATACGAAATATTCCTCAAACACCCAACTATCACTACCGACAGTAGAGATGTGCCTGCTGATTCTATCTTTTTCGCCCTCAAAGGTGAAAGCTTCAACGGTAATGCATACGCAAAAGCATCCATAGAGAAAGGCGCTGCTTACGCTGTTGTTGACGAAGAGGAGTATTGCGAAAAAGATGATGAGAGGTATATTCTTGTAGATGATGTGCTCACCACTCTTCAGCAACTCGCTAAACACCACAGATGCCAGCTTGGCACTACAATTATTGGCGTAACAGGCACAAATGGCAAGACAACCACCAAGGAACTCATAGCTGCTGTGCTGAAGAAGAAATACAATATCCTCTTCACACAAGGTAACTTCAACAATCATATTGGGGTGCCAAAGACTCTTCTCCAACTCACTAAAGAGCACGAACTTGCGGTCATTGAAATGGGTGCTAACCACCCTGGAGAAATTAAAGCTCTCGTAAACATTGTTCTTCCTGATTATGGAACCATAACAAATGTAGGCAAAGCACATCTCCTCGGTTTTGGTTCTTTTGAAGGAGTCATCCGCACCAAGGGCGAACTCTACGATTTCCTTCGTGCAGACAATGGTACAGCATTCATCAACAATGACAACCCACATTTAAGAGGCATAAGTGCAGGACTACGCCTTATCCGCTACGGACAGAAAGAAGCAGAAGGACTCCTTGTCAAGGGAGAGTTTATAGAATGTAACCCAATGCTCAAATTCAAATGGTCACCTGTGCCATCACCATATTCACCTTACGAAGTACAAACAAAACTCATAGGAAGCTACAATCTCGACAATGCACTCGCTGCTGCTTGCATTGGCACTCTGTTTGCTGTATCTGCCGACAAGATTTGTGAGGCACTCTCCGAATACACCCCTGCTAACAATCGCAGTCAGCTGACAGTAACAGAAAACAACAAGCTTGTCGTTGATGCATACAATGCCAACCCAACAAGCATGAAAGCTGCACTCGACAACTTCAAAGTAATCAACGCACCCCATAAGATGTGCATCTTAGGCGATATGAAAGAGTTGGGTGAAGCAAGCGAAGCTGAACATCAAAAAATCATTTCTATGCTTGATGATTGCGGCTTTGAGGAAATATGGCTTGTAGGCGACGAGTTTGCAAAAGCAGTAAAGGCAACAAAGCCAGCAACTCTCAATATAAAACTATTTGCTAATGTTGACGAGGTGAAGACTCTGCTGCTTTCATCAAAGCCAAAAGACAAACTGATACTCATCAAAGGCTCAAACAGCACCAAACTTATACAAGCGGTCGATTTATTATAATCGACCGCATGAGATTGATGGGCGGCTCCACTTTACAATCGAATGATTGGAGTAGCATACTGAAAAAACAAAATAGGTTTAACTTCTGATGATGTCCATCAATAAGTTAAACCTATCTTTTGTGCGCCTAACAGGACTCGAACCTGCACGCCGCGAAGCACTAGATCCTAAGTCTAGCGTGTCTACCAATTCCACCACAGGCGCATGGTATAGCGTTAGCGAGTACAAAGGTAGTGATTTTTCTTTAATCGAGAAACGAAAAAAGGAAAATATTGCGATACAAACGCATTTTTATTTGTATTGGCTATTGATATATTCACGCGCACTTTCTATGAGAGTGTCTTTTTGTCTGCTTGTATCGGCTCCCGACATTGACACATAGAAATGTGGCTCTATGCCAAATTCCGTCTGCCTCATATCTGCATCGTAGAAAACAACTGCGCTATAACGAACTGCCCATCCATTGGGAAGTTCGCTGTTGAAAGGCATACCAGAACCTCCACCTGTCTTATCGCCAATAACCTTCACCTGAGGACACAGCTTCATGCACTTCACAAAGTCGTTTGTTGCAGAGTAGCACCCCCTGTTCGTAAGCACCACTACAGGCTTCTGCCATAAGATGCCGTCCGTTGGTTCGAGATATTGCGCTTTAGGAGAGGAGAATTGGTTGCGCCCCTTTCCTGTCTTGTGCGATATATAGCCTATAAGAATACGATGGTCCGTGAAATGCGACGCCAACATCTCCGCTTGCGACAGCATGCCACCACCATTTCCTCGTACATCAATGATCACCCCCCTGCAAATTGTAAGTTTGTAGAGCATTGCATTCACATTACCAGAGCCTATGCCATCTGCAAACGACTCACATCGCACATAACCGATATTATCGTCAAGGATATTGTACTTTAGCGAGGAAGCCATCTGATAGTCATTACCAAGGTAAAGATTCACTATACTGTCGTTATAATTGAGTGGATAATCCTCGTAGAAAGACCAGTTTCGCCCATAATCAAAAGAAGAAGATATGTTCACATGCCCATCTTTAAGCTCACCTATCATATTGCATAACACTTCGAAAAGCTGAGCGTTGTTCATATCCTCATTCACCTGCCTGGAATACCTAGCATGCACCTCATCCCAATCTACACCAAGCTCCTGCTTCTTATAATCAAAGAAGCAGTAATGCTCATCCATGAGTCGCCATAACGCTTCGAAACATTGCTCATTCGAGCCATCTCTGTATTCGCTTTCCACAAAAGAACATGATGAAAAGGAGAAAAGAGAACAGCTTAAGACTGCTAATATAAATATGTATGAAAGAGGCTTTCTCATCGTCTATACAAATATTTTGTGAATCCTACCATGAAGTCGAACGTAGTATTCTTATATTCAAGATTATTGATTTTCGCTTGATTTACCTGCACGTCATAGCCAAGCCGCAAATACGCCTTGCGCACAGGAATATCAACAAGCAGACGATGACGGTTAGACGGCATATTGAATGTGTTCACGAAAACCACATTATGGTCATAGTTATGAAGCTCGAAGATTTCATAGTAGCTCTGCCCATAGTTAGGAGAAAAAGCCACTCCCATCAATGGGAAAGTCAGCTGATAGCTAAGCATTATCGGGCGATGCTTCTTACGCCTAAAAGCATAAGTCACAATGCCTGTAGCATTTACCGTAGCATCCATCTTCAGCTGCCCCGGATTATTACCCGAACGGTCAAGATACACACCGCCAACATAAGCACTTGCTTGAAGACCTGCCGCATAGTTCCATCGTCTGTCTGTACGCTCTGCAGGATTAACGATATTACAATCACGGAAGTTATACAACCACGCCTGACCATACCTTACACCACCAGCATAATAAAATGGTGAGCCTTCATCAAAAAGGTCATATCCAAAATTAGCATCAATGAATGTTTGATTTGACACTCTTCCGCCTGCAAGCTTCGTCATTCGCGCTGTCTCGCGTTGAACACGAAAATCCACAGCATCCGAGTAAGAATATGGGGAAAGATACGAGTCATAAACTTCGTTCACTCCACCAGAAAAGCCAAAAGCAGTAGAATGCATCACTTCCTTGTTTGTATCTTGTGCAAAGACACAAATGCTTGACAATGGCAAAATTGCCACTGCCAAGCATTTTATGATTGTTTGTTTTGATAGATACATATTTCAACTTTACATCCCTCCTCACTCACAGAGCAAGGAACATTAAAACAGTTTCAACTGCCCTGTAATTTCATCGCGAATATCGCTGTCGCTTTTACCTTCGTCAGGATCCACAACTTCAGCCGACTGTTCTCCAGCATCCTGACCTGCAGCCTCATCTGGCTCTGGGAAACGTGTAGGTTCAAGTTCAATGACCTTGTCGAGGGCATAAGTTGTAAGCCTCTTGCCCTTTGCTTTGAATCCCTTCACAGCAATATATTCTTCCGCATCAATTTCTGCAGGACCACGGAATGTGTCAGGTTCCAAGAATGTAAGCTGCAAGCGAGGATAAGGAGTGTCTGAAAGCAGTATGAGTTTATTCTCAGGGTTGTCGCCAAGATAATTCTGCTTCTTCTTTGAGTCCTCAAAGACAAATCGCTTGATGTAAGGCTGGTTTTGATTGTCAGCATCCCACAACACAGCTGTCCACACCTTCTTCGCATTAAACTTCTCAATGCGCATTATGTTATTGTCATAATGGTTGTTGGCATCAAAATTCGTGAGATAGAACTCGCCTGTTTTTAGGATTACAAGAATCTGATCACCATTATAGAACTCACCAAGATATTCGCCATGGTCATCATAGTTGATACGCTGAATATCAGGATCCCACCACACTTTTCTGCCGCCAAGGGTGCTGCCACCACGAGCCTTGAGTTGAATGCGGTATATCTCATTCTTTGTGAGCTGATTGCCGCGAGCGGTCCTGCCTTTTATCTCCACCTCACTGAAATCCTTCTCAAACACAAGTTTCTTGATTTTCTCATGAGGCTTGAGTGTCACCTTGATTATCTCCGCCTCTCCATTGCTGTTAGCAGAGAACCATGTCACTTTAGACTTTGGAGTTCCAAGAGTAAGGTCGTACTCTCTGTCACGAGTCACACTCGGCACGTTGAATCGCTTGATATAAGTGACTCCTGTTGCGCCATCTTTATATGTGGCATTATATATTGTTCGAGTGTCATTCTTCTTAAACACAGCCACATGGATAATCTCCATCTTGCGCTTTTCTGCTTTGCTGCGCTCTGTGTCGCCAACAAAAATCTTCTCTGCAACCTTTATGACCTTATATGTTCCATCCTTATAGAAGATGATGATGTCGTCAATGTCAGAGCAGTTGCATACGAACTCATCTTTCTTCAGACTTGTTCCTATGAAGCCCTCTGCACGGTTTATATAGAGTTTCTGATTAGCTTCTGCTACCGTAGCTGCTTGAATGGTGTCGAAATTGCGAATTTCCGTAAGTCGAGGGTGCTCAGCCCCATATTTTTTCTTAAGGAAGCGGAACCATTCTGCAGTAACCTCAACAAGGTTATTAAGGTCGCGTTCTATCTGTTCAATCTCATTCTTGAGTTTTGCTATGAGGTCGTCAGCCTTATCCTTATTGAATTTGAGGATACGAGCCATTCGTATCTCCATGAGTCTCAGGATATCATCGCGAGTCACCTCACGCACGAAATTCTCCTTGAAAGGTTCCAGTCTGTGGTCAACATAAGCGATAGCCACATCCATATTCTTTGCATTTTCGAATTCCTTAGCCTTATAGATGCGCTCCTCAATAAATATCTTCTCAAGCGAACAGAAATGCAGCTGTTCAAGCAGTTCACCACGGCGTATCTCAAGTTCACACTTAATGAGATACTTTGTATAATCCACCGACTTCTTCAGCACATCACTAACAGTAAGGAATTTCGGCATCTTATCGTCAATGACACAGCAGTTTGGCGATATGCTTATCTCACAGTCAGTAAATGCATAAAGAGCGTCAATAGTCTTGTCGCTTGATGCTCCTGGCATGAGGTGTATGAGAATCTCCACACCAGCAGCAGTCATATCCTCCACCTTGCGAGCCTTTATCTTTCCCTTCTCAATAGCCTTGAGAATAGAGTCTATAAAAGGACTTCCCTTTGACGGAGAACCTGTTGTTCGTCCAAAAGGCAGCTCTGTTATAGCAAGCGTCTTGCTGTCGCGCTTCTCTATCTTTGCACGTACACGCACGGAGCCGCCTCTCTGGCCATCATTATATTTTGACACATCAATAGAGCCTCCTGTCTGGAAATCTGGATACAGCTGGAAAGGCTCCTCATATAAATAATGTATAGATGCGTCACATATTTCATTAAAATTGTGTGGCAGAATCTTCGAACTCAATCCCACAGCGATACCTTCCACTCCCTGAGCGAGCAGGAGCGGGAATTTCACTGGAAGAGATATTGGTTCCTTGTTTCTACCATCATAAGACATCTTCCACTCCGTAGTCTTAGGATTGAACAAGACATCAAGAGCAAACTTTGACAGTCGCGCTTCTATATAACGAGCAGCTGCGGCATCATCACCTGTCAAGATGTTGCCCCAGTTTCCCTGGCAGTCAATGAGAAGATTCTTCTGCCCCATCTGCACCAAAGCGTCTTTGATAGAAGCATCGCCATGAGGATGGAACTGCATTGTATGTCCTACAATATTTGCAACCTTATTGTAACGGCCGTCATCCATTCTTTTCATTGAGTGAAGGATGCGTCGCTGCACAGGCTTTAGTCCGTCCATAATATGAGGCACAGCACGCTCAAGAATCACATAAGAGGCATAATCAAGAAACCAGTTCTGATACATGCCGCTCAGATGATGCGTGATGCTATCCTTCATTACTGACGGATCGTAATCTGACTTTGGCGGAAGACCAGAAGCAGAAGCACTCTCATTAGCTTCTTCCTCCGTAATCATTCCGTCATCATACATTTCATCATTTTTATCGAATTCGTCGCTCATCAAATTCTTCCCCATGCCTCATATAAAAACGAGGAGTAGAACTTTTATTTGGGGTGTCTACTTTTGTTTTGGTAAATATTATTGGCTGCTGCTCTGAAAAAAGACAAATAACGCCGCAAGTTGTCTTGCGACATCATAAGCCCCCTACCGAGCAAAAGATATCTTTCTAACTGTGATTGAGTAATAGTGAAACGATAACTTCTGAAGATTGGGCTTGTATTTTTAGACTATTAGGAAGTTTTTATTCTACCATTACTAAGACAAGTCACCCTCCCCGCTTTTGGGAGAGAGTGACTTCATTTGTTTTATTTCTACTTTGCAAGAGCAAGTGTGTCGAGAGCAATCATAAGCTCCTCGTCTGTTGGAATGCAGCAAACTGTAACCTTTGAGTCGTCAGCAGAGAGGATTGCCTCTGTAGCACGGCAAGCACGGTTCTTAGCCTCATCCATCTTTATGCCCATAAATTCAAGACCTGCAGTTGCGCCTTCACGCACTTCCCACTGGTTCTCGCCAGCACCTCCTGTGAAGAGGATGATATCCACACCACCCATCGCGGCAGCATACTGACCGATATACTTCTTGATACGATAGCAATACATCTCCTTTGCAAGTCGAGCCTTATCATTGCCAGAAGCTATGCCAGCAAGGATATCGCGGAAGTCTGATGAGCCTTCGCTCACACCTGCAAGACCTGACTGCTTGTTGAGGAGGTTGCTTACGCCCTTAGTGTCAAGATTAAGCTTATCCATGAGGAATGTCACAGCTCCTGCGTCAATGTCGCCAGAGCGAGTACCCATCACAAGTCCTTCAAGTGGAGTAAGACCCATTGATGTGTCAACACACTTGCCGTCCTTGACAGCAGCAATTGAAGCACCATTGCCAATATGACAAGTAATGATTTTCTTACCCTCGGCTTTCACACCAAGGTACTCACATACACGCTGTGACACATAGCGATGGCTTGTTCCATGGAATCCATAACGACGAACGCCATACTTGCTGTAGAGCTCATAAGGAAGTGCATACATGTAAGCGTAGTCTGGCATTGTCTGATGGAATGCTGTGTCAAACACACCTACCTGAGGAATGTTTGGCAAAAGAGCAGAAACAGCATTCACACCCTTGATGTTGGCAGGGTTGTGAAGAGGAGCAAGGTCATTGCATGCAGCAAAAGCGTCCATAACTTCTGGAGTAAGAAGCACTGACTTATTGAACTTCTCACCTCCATGCACCATACGATGACCTACAGCATCAAGCTCGTTGAGGTCTTTCATCACAGCATACTCGCCCTTTGTAAGCACCTCGAAGATGAGCTGCACACCTGCAGTATGCTCTGCGATAGGCTTTTCAATCTTGTGCTTTTCGCCATTGAGCTTCACATTGATAAAAGAGTCTGGAAGACCGATTTTTTCAATACCACCTGATGTGATAACGCTCTGGTCATCCATATTGTAGAGCGCATATTTGATAGAGCTGCTTCCGCAGTTAAGAACTAAAATTTTCATATCCTCAAAACACGTTTAAACACGTTACTAAGAGTCAGCTATGACCCCATATTTACTTATGTTACTTTGCATCCATTGCCTGGCAAGCAGTAATTGCCACCATCTTGTAAATGTCATCAACAGAACATCCACGACTCAAGTCATTGACTGGTCGTGCTATACCCTGAAGAATAGGGCCTATGGCATCTGCATTGCCAAGACGCTGAACAAGCTTATAGCCGATATTGCCAACTTCAAGACATGGGAACACAAGCACATTTGCATTGCCTGCAATTTCTGATCCTGGAGCTTTCTTCTGGCCAACAGAAGGTACGAGAGCTGCATCAGCCTGAAGCTCACCGTCAATTTTCAACTCTGGCGCAAGTTCCTTTGCAAGCTTTGTGGCCTCAACAACCTTGTCAACAACCTCATGCTTTGCGCTGCCCTTTGTTGAGAAAGAAAGCATTGCCACACGTGGGTCTGCGAAACCAGCAACAGACTTCGCTGTCTGAGCTGTACAAACAGCAATCTGAGCCAACTGTCCGGCATCTGGCATTGGAGTGACAGCCACATCACCTACAACAAGCACACCTTCCTCACCATACTGAGGTGTCTGAGTGATGAGCAGCATAGCACCGCTCACGCAGGAGATGCCAGGAGCGCACTTGATAATCTGCAATGCAGGGCGAAGAGTGTCACCCGTCGTTGACAGAGCACCACTAATCTGTCCATCAGCATCGCCGCTTTTGATGATAAGGCATCCGAAATAGAGAGGGTCAAGCACCTGCTGGCGAGCCTTCTCTATTGTCATACCCTTCTTCTGGCGAAGCTGGAAGAGCAGCTGTGCATACTCCTCAGTCTTCTCTGAAGTTGCAGGATCTACGATAGTTGCCTTACCGATATTCTTCAAGCCAAGCTTGTCAGCAAGTGCATAAATTTCTGTTGGGTTGCCGATAAGAATGATATCAGCAATGTCGTCAGCAAGTGACTTGTCGGCGGCAGTAAGTGTACGCTCCTCCAAAGATTCAGGAAGAACGATGCGCTGCTTGTTTGATTTTGCTCGCGCAATAATACTTTCTATTAAAGCCATTTGATTTTTATTTTACATGTGTGATAGTGCAAAGTTAATAAAAAATTACAAACATCCCACACCTTTTGGTGAAAAGTGCTTTAAGCAATGACAAAATAACAACTTCTTGCCGACTTTCTTTATAATTGAATAGCATCGGCAAACAGAAGAAAAGCACAAGTCAAAAATAATTCTCGGATGAATGATGCATTTTTGTCAGCAAATTTCATCATCTGCAACACACCCTGTGTAACATCTGCAACACGTTCTGTGTTACACTTGCAACATCAAGCATGTAACAAGCGTTACATACGGCATGTAACATTCGTTACACACGAAGACAATTACGCTTTGTACAAAGTGCAAATCATCTAACCAAGCAGATTAAAAAAGCCACTCTGGTGAGAGTGGCCTAATTGTTATAATGTATCTGAAACTATTCTTTGCTTTTAGCAGTCAATAACGACTGCGCATCTGCACGATACGTCTCACACCTGACAACGCCATTTAATTCTGCTAAGAGATCTTTCCATTTGAAAGTGCTAGAATGACTTGGTGTAATCAAAGAAACATAGTCGCCATTTGCAACCTTATTCACTCTAACAATTTCACCTGAGCAAGAAAGGGTGCATCCTCCATTAGGATCATTGCTCGCAATGATTTCCTCAATATTTGACTTTACAGCAACTTCTGCTATCACGCTATCTACGCCCTCAACACCATTCACGGCTGTACAGCAATAAATGCTCATGCTACTCATATCTAAAAAGTCAGTTTCCTTACGTACATATGGAGTAAGCATTTTCTTGTCGAGAACAACCACCTGCTTCTTTCCGTTGCGATAAACATTTAGTTTGATATCGAATACATCGAGTGCATTTTTGCCGATTTCTGCAGCATAAATCTGCACCTTTTGAGAATTTGGAGTTTGTCCATTATTTGGGCCATTCATGTCGTCGTCATCATCACCACATGAAACAAATGAAACTGCTGCTATTGCCATTGCAAAATAGCAGAAAAACGAAATAAACTTTTTCATACTTTTAATTACTTTTATCAATAATCGAATTTTAATAATTACAGTTAACAGGTGCAAAGTTAATGCTTTTTCTGAACACAACCAAGGATTTCGCCCTCTTATCCATTTTATAGACCAAATTGGGAGATGTACTCTGATTGCAAACGCACGTTTAGCCTATATTATTCATAAACATCTTTTAAGTTCTTTTATAACATAAATACTCATGAATTACCCATGAATTTATCCAAAAATGTAACTACTCAGCGATTTAATTAATAAACAAAGATTGGCTTACGCCGAGCTTTGTTAAAAAAAAGGCATTCGCTGAGTAGTTACCCCAAAATTATAATTTGTGAATTAATTTGATAATTCGTGTTCAAAATAATACCCATGAATAATTCAGGTTAAGAAGTTATTTTACCATTACTTAGCACATGAAATAACCAAAAAAACGAAGAAAAACGATGTATTCGATTGCGTATAACAAAAATTTGTTAACTTTGTCGCATACTACGCTTTGTAATAACAAATTATCATAAAAAGCTAAGACACTACTCTAATGTTTAAGAAACTCTTTACAACTAACGCCATCACGTCTGCTATATTTTTATTCTTCGTATGCGCCACATCTCTTTCTGCACAAAACAAGTATGAAAGACTTGCTAAAGATTTTGTGAAGTCGGAGATGATGCGCTATCCACAAGCGTGGATGCTCGAAGGACATAAAACACCAAAATGGAGCTACACCATGGGACTTGAAATTCTCTCCATGCGTGGATGGATGTCGGACGACGAGTGGACAACATACGCAAAAAGCTTTGCCGATACCCTAATAAATAGCAGCGGACAGATAAGAGGTTATAAGAGAAAAGACTTCAAACTCGATGACATAAATTCAGGGAAGATGCTCTTCACTTTGTATGACCTTACAAAAGACAACAGATACAAGATTGCATTAGACACGCTATACGCCCAGATTGCGCTTCAGCCACACACTCCTGAAGGCGGAATGTGGCACAAGACAATATACCCTAATCAGATGTGGCTCGATGGTCAATATATGTCATTGCCATTCGTACTTGAATATGCCAAGCGATTTGGTACAAAGCAGGATTTTGATGATGCCTTACACTTTGTACACGAGCAGATTAACCTTGTTTGTTCACACACTTTATGCAATGAATGCCATCTCTATCATCATGCGTGGGATTCCTCTCACAAGATGGGATGGGCAGACAAGAATAATGGAAAGTCAATGCATGCTTGGGGCAGAGCCGAAGGATGGCTCATGATGGCACTTGTTGACTGCCTCGACATCTATTACGAAGGACAAGTGCCTGTTTTCGATGAAGGAAAAGAGGGAGGCTACACTCCCGACCCAATGGTGACAATCATCACAGATTTGGCAACTAATCTTATACCTCTACAAGACTCAAAAACAAAAACTTGGCAGCAAGTGCTTGACTGCACAGGGAAAGAGGGAAACTATCAAGAGACAACATGCTCGGCAATGTTCGCCTACGCCATGCTGAAAGGTTCTCGCATAGGTGCATTCCAGTCAGCATATCACGACTCTAAATACTACGAAAAAGTGGGGAAGAAAACCCTTGACGGCATAATGAAACATTTCATCAGCAAAGACTCCGACGGCTATGTTTACCTTCACAACTGCTGTAGTGTGGCAGGACTCAGCGACAAAAGAGATGGTAGCTACGAATATTACCTCAGCGAGAAAATCGTCGATAACGACCCTAAAGGCTTAGGTCCATTGCTTATGGCTCTGAAAGAAGTCTGCCGATAGTCCAAACAACCAATCAACTAAACGACCAAACAACCAAACAACTAATTCCCCACCACCACATCTTCAAACACCACCTTCCTGCTTTTACCTTCTATGCGGTTCATACCAGTCTCCACGCCCTCCCATCTGCAGTTTTTCACATAAATGTCATGTATCTGACAATCATCTTCAAGTCCAGAGATATAAGCGCCATATTTGCTCTTCTTACAATTCACATTCTCTAAAAAGACATTGCGAACGGTAGGCACATGTCCTCTCTCTGCCTGTTCGCGCGACTCATAATTGAGGTTTATCTTAAGCACTGCCTCTCTGCACTCCCCTACTTCCACATTTCTCACATACACATTCTCAACAACACCGCCTCGGCATGTGTTCGTCTTTATACGCACCACTCTGTCAAGATTCGGGCTGTCCATCTGACAATTCTCCACAAAGAGATTTCTGAACCCACCGCTTATCTCGCTGCCGACGACTATACCGCCATGCCCATCTTCCATCTTGCAATTTCTCACGATAACATTCTGGCATGGCACATTCCACATGCGTCCGTCTTTATTTCTTCCGCTTTTTATTGCTATGCAATCGTCACCCGTACGGAAAAGGCAGTTTTCTATCAGTACACGGTCACACGATTCAGGGTCACACCCATCTCCGTTAGGTCCGTTATTGATGATTGTCACGCCACTGACCGTCACATCCTTACAGAACACAGGATGCAGCACCCAGAAAGGCGAACGAAGCAGAGTAACGCCCTCAATAAGCACACGCTCACAATTCATGAAATTCACAGTCTGCGGACGCATAGGATTCTCTACAGTAAAACGGCGTTCTGCCACAGGCACGCCTGCTTCACTCTGCTGCTGAAGAATCTTTCGACTCTCTCTCATGGAATAATCTCCTTCTTTCCATCCGAAACGTTCCACCTGTGTCCACTTCCACCATGTGTCATTACTACCTCCTCCGTCTATCGTACCTTTGCCTGTTATCGCAATGTCATGCTGCCCATTAGCATAAATCAGCGGAGAGATATTATAGCACCCGAGTCCTTCCCAATGTGTTTCCACTACTGGATATAATGTCGGCTCAAATACAAACTGAAGGGTAGCACCTTCCTCTATTACGAGATTCACACCGCTAAGCATCGTTATCGCCCCTGTATTCCACAAGCCTGCAGGCACGACAACCTTGCCCCCTCCATTCTTGCTGCACACAGATATTGCCGCATTTATCGCTTTCTGGTTTTTCTTACCGCTGCCTTTCACCCCGCTCTTCGCCCCAAACTTTGTGATGTCATATACCTTATCAACAATTCTAACATTCTGTATGCTGCTTTCAATGGCAGCATACTCTGTGTCCCAAGCATCAGCATGAGCGTTAACACAAAGCACAGATAGCAAAAGCACTAAAAAAAGTCGGATTTTCATAATATTCAAAAGGTTATAACTAACAATACGACAAAAATTTCTTTATATCATCAAGCAAAAGCATCGCCTTCTTCCTTCCACATTCATACACCCAGCGCATCTTTTCTTCTGTCAGTTCTGTCCTGCCAATTTTCAAAGCCTCGTCTGGACGTATCACAAGAGTTTTGCCCAGTTTTTCTTGCTGAGCAACATATTCAAGCTGACCATTGTACAACTCATGGCGCACCTTCATCACCTCTGCCACTTTGGGGTGTTTAGGATGAGCAAGTCTGCATAAAGCCGACAAATGATTGGGTTTCTTTCTATATCCTTCGGGCTGAGTGAGTATGACGAGATTCCTCTCATAACCTATTGATTGAAAATGCGCAAGAGGAATGCAATCCACCATACCGCCATCCAAAAGATGATAGCCATCCACACATACCGGACGTGATATTATCGGCATGGAGCCTGTTGCCCTGAACCACTCAAGGGTGTTATCGTTCACTGAGTCTATCAAGCGATATACAGGCTTACCAGTCTCTATATCTGTGCATACAAGATAAAACTTCGCTGGATTCCTTTTGAAAGCCTCATCATCAAACACATCGAGTTCCAACGGCACAGTATGATACGCAAATTCGGCGTTTATATAATTACCCGTAGTGACAAACGAACGAAATCCCATATAACGAGAGTCATCCTTAAAACGCACATTATAGCGAATGGCACGACCTGCCTGATGGGAGAGGAAATTGCATCCGAACAATGCGCCAGCAGACACGCCGACAACACCATCAACAGCAATGCCATTCTCATCAAGGACATCAAGCACACCAGCCGTGAAGAGTCCTCTCATGCCTCCACCTTCAAGCACTAACCCCGTCATACATCAACAGTTGAAAGTTCCATAAACGATAATTTCCCTCGCCTGATAGGAAATACCACATCCACTCTGCCATCCACCTTCTTCTTGCCACGAGTGGCTGGAGCGAATTTCATCTTTCTTGCCACGCGCAGAGCTTCCTTGTTAAGTTCATCCGTAAGTCCTTGTATCACCTCCGACTCACGAACCTTGCCTTTCTTATCGACAATCACAGCCACAACAATGCGCCCGTCCACCTCTTTTCGAGGAGAAGGGTTATGATACTGCTTTTGTATGAATGCCTCCACTGCGCTGTCACCACCTTTGTAGCTTGGAGCTGTATATTTCTCTTTACGCTGCTGCCGCTCCTCGAACTGTGGAAATCCAAAAGAGAAAAACTGCGCACGAGAAGACACAGAGACAAGCAAAAGAAAACATAGAATTAATTGACGCATAAAATTAATATTTGCGGTTTGAGGGAACAAAATTAAAACAAATATTTTGTTTAGACAAAGATTTTTTCGTGATTACATCAAAAAAAGACAGAATGCTCTCATTATTAATTAAGAAATCACTAACTTTGCAGCGCATTACGCCGTAATGCTTGCTGTCATAGCAGCAAAACAAATGTAATTAACAAATCATTAAAATATCTATCAAAAAGAAATGGCTGATACAAAGAAAATCAAGACAGCGCTCATCTCTGTGTTCCACAAGGACGGACTCGATGAACTTCTCGCAGAACTCAACAAGAATGGTGTGAAATTCCTTTCAACAGGCGGCACTCAATCTTTCATCGAAGGACTTGGCTACCCATGTGAGAAAGTGGAGGACCTTACTTCTTATCCATCAATCTTAGGCGGTCGCGTGAAGACTCTTCACCCAAAGGTGTTCGGTGGCATCCTTGGCCGTCGCGAACTTGAAAGCGACCAGCAGGAGATGGCAAAGTACGAGATTCCAGAAATCGACCTCGTCATTGTTGACCTCTATCCATTCGAGGAGACTGTAGCTAACACTAATGACGAGCCAACAATCATCGAGAAGATTGAC
Organism: Bacteroidaceae bacterium; assembly: GCA_024401215.1. Taxonomy (GTDB): domain Bacteria; phylum Bacteroidota; class Bacteroidia; order Bacteroidales; family Bacteroidaceae; genus Minthosoma. The sequence continues at coordinate 21,418 of JAKSLL010000001.1, read as the reverse complement.
ATAGGCGGCATCTCACTCATCCGCGCTGCTGCTAAGAACTTCGCCGACGTGGTTATCGTACCAAGCAAAGCTGAATACAAGCCACTTCTTGACATCGTAAAGGCTCAGGGTGCAGAGACAACAAAGGCACAGCGCAAGCAGTTTGCTGAGCGTGCTTTCGCAACAAGCAGCCACTACGACACAGCAATACATGAGTATTTCGCTAAATAAGAATATTAATTTGAGAATTGAATAGGAATTAGATTGTGAATTTATGGGATTTTTCTCTTTGACTCAAGATATTGCGATGGACCTCGGTACTGCAAACACCATCATCACTTGTGGTGGCAAGATTGTAGTTGACGAGCCTTCTGTCGTAGCCCTCGACAAAAAGACCAACAAGATGATTGCCGTGGGCAACAAGGCAAAGATGATGCATGAGAAGACTCACGAGAACATACGCACTTGCCGCCCATTGAAAGATGGTGTGATTGCAGACTTCTTCGCTTGTGAGCAGATGATGCGTGGTCTTATCCGCATGGTGAAAGGTGGCAGCCACCTTTTCACTCCATCACTCCGAATGGTTATTGGTGTACCTTCAGGTTCAACAGAAGTTGAACTTCGTGCTGTGCGCGATAGCGCCGAGCACTCTGGCGGACGCGACGTGTATCTGATTTTCGAGCCAATGGCAGCTGCTATCGGTTGTGGCATCGACGTTGAGGCTCCAGAGGGACAGATGATTGTCGATATAGGTGGTGGTTCTACCGAAATCGCCGTGCTTTCTCTCGGAGGTATCGTAAGCAACAACTCTATTCGTGTTGCTGGCGACGAACTCACAGCCGACATTCAGGAGTATATGAGCCGTCAGCATAACGTGAAGGTTTCTGAACGTATGGCGGAACGTATCAAAATCAATGTTGGTTCTGCACTCACAGACTTAGGTGACCAGGCTCCAGAAGATTATATTGTACATGGACCAAACCGTATCACAGCACTCCCAATGGAGATTTCTGTATGCTACCAGGAGGTTGCTCATTGCATCGACAAGACAATCGCAAAGATTGAGACTGCCGTGCTTCAGGCTTTGGAAGCCACTCCACCAGAACTTTATGCCGACATTGTTAAGAATGGTATTTGGCTCACAGGTGGCGGCGCACTTCTCCGTGGCCTCGATAAGCGTTTGACAGATAAGATTCAGATTCAGTTCCATGTGGACGAAGACCCATTGCACTCTGTTGCAAAGGGCACTGGTATTGCATTGAAGAATGTACATAACTATCAGTTCCTCATGAGATAACATTCTAATTCATAACAGAAACAAAAACGAAAACTACTATACGGAGCGAACAGCTCTCAAGGAGTTTTCGTTTTTGATTTTGAATGCCACACAGCAAGACACGAGCAAACCGAGCACATTGCAAGCCGTGCAATGCTGCCAGCAAACATCTGTTATGTATTCTATACAAGTTTCGCAAGCTTCACTTGTTGTTGAGTTAAAGAGAAGTTAAAGTGACAAACGCCCGTATATGGCAAACGTCCATTCAACTCCTCAAACAGAGCAAGTTGCAAACTGGCGAAAGTTGAACATTCTATTTTAGTATGCGAGCATTAATTGATCTTCTTTTACAATATAAGCATTGGCTTGTTTTCATCCTGCTTGAGATAGTAAGCCTGCTGCTGCTATTCAGCTATAATGGATACCAGAAAAGTGTATATTTCACCACGGCGAACGATGTGGTAGGTGTATTCTATTCTGCAACAAGCAGCGTGTCTTCATACCTCAACCTTCAGACAGAGAACAAGATGCTTGAAGAAGACAACCAAAGGCTGATGCGCGAAAATTATCAGTTAAAACAAAGAATAGCAGAAGCAAAGCTCGACTCACTCAAACCAAAGGGACTTCCACCTTATTATAATATAGTAAACGCACAGGTAGTGAAGTCAACAGTTCATAAAGCAAACAACTTAATCACTATCAACAAAGGCGAATCAGATGGCATCAAACCAGAAATGGGTGTCATAAGTTCGCATGGCGTTGTTGGAATCGTATATATGACAAGCAGCCATTACAGCATTGTCATGCCACTTCTCAACAAACACTCTATGGTAAGCTGCCGCCTCAAAGGCACTGAGCATTTCGGAACACTCAACTGGCAGAGAGAATCACCTTACCAGACTTACTCCACAGGTATTCCTCGCCATGCTAAAGTGAAGAAAGGGGATGTGATGGAGACTAACGGATACAGCGCCATCTTCCCTCCTGGCATACCTATCGGAGTGGTTTCCAACATTGGCGACTCAAGCGACGGCATGTCATATCTCCTCACAGTAAATCTCTACACCGACTTCACAACACTCCGTGAGGTGTCTGTCATCACAGACTACATCCAGGCAGAACGAATTGAACTTGAAGAGAAAGCAGACTCTCTAAATACTGAATCATAAATGAACTCAACGACACTTTTTAGAGCATTACGCTTCATCATACTTCTAAGCTTCCAGATACTTGTACTTAACCATGTACACCTGATGAGCTATATCACACCGCTCATCATAGGCTATATGGTTATCAGCCTTCATAGAGGCACATCACGCATTTCATGTATTTTGTGGGGATTCAGCATCGGACTGATCTTCGACATCTTCTCCGACACTGCCGGCATGGCATCTGCCGCTTGTACGCTTGTCGGCCTTCTGCAGCCTGTCATACTCGGCATGTTCACCCCACGCGACGCAGCAGAAGACTTCGTTCCAACAGTCGCCAACATGGGCTTTTGGAATTATACATTATACTCATTCATCCTGATGATTATATTGCACGCTGTATTTTATATCCTCGATGCTTTCACGCTTTCCAACATCATCCTCACTCTATCCGCCATCATAGGAGGGACAATATTCGCCACTATCCTTGTCCTCTTCTGCGACTTGCTTGTTAGAGCTCGCAAATAATCCAAACAAACTGCAGAAAGATGAAAGAGCATCAATATGAACATAGAAAATTTGTAATTGCAGGCATAGCATTCGTCATCGTTGTATGCTATATCACACGCCTTGCATTTCTCCAGCTCTATGACAATGAGTTCAAGGAGAAGGCAGACAATAATGCCTTCCTCAACAATATCATTTTCCCAAGCCGTGGAGTCATCTACGACCGCAACGGCACACTCCTTGTCTTCAACCAGCCAGCCTACGACATCATGGTAATAAAAAAGGAGATGGACAAAAACTTGGACACCCTTGACTTCTGCCAGACATTAGGCATCACAAGGGAGGAGTTTGACAAGAGGATGGAGAATATGGAAGACAGAAATAAGAACCCAGGATTCTCCACATACACCCAGCAGCTCTTCATGAGCCAAATACCTGCATCTGAGTTTTCCGTATTTCAGGAGAAGCTGTTCAGATATAGAGGCTTCCGTGTCAGAGAGCGCTCCATAAGAAGATACGCCACCGACAATGGCGCACATGTGCTGGGCGATGTCGCCGAAGTTTCCGCAAAGGAGGTAGAGAAAGACAAATACTACGAACCGGGCGACTACATAGGCAAACAGGGTGTTGAACGAAGCTACGAGCCCGACCTTAGAGGTGTGAAGGGTGTCGAAGTGCTTCTCAAAGATTCTCATGGACGCATACAAGGACATTACAAAGATGGCGCTTACGACCGCAAGCCTGAGCCAGGAAAGAACATCACTCTTTCTATAGACATAAAACTGCAAGCTTTAGGCGAGCGTCTCATGGAGGGCAAGATGGGCGGCATTGTCGCCATCGAGCCAAGCACAGGCGAGATTCTCTGCCTTGTCAGTTCGCCAAGCTACAACCCCCACCGCATGGAGGGCAAGGAGCGAGGCAAGCAGATGACAGAGCTTCAGAGAGACCCCATGAAGCCTATGCTCAACCGTGCAGTATCAGGAACATACCCTCCCGGCTCCACCTTCAAGACATCACAAGGCCTCACATTTCTTCAGGAAGGCATAATAAACTTAGAGACAGCTTACCCTTGCAGCCATGGCTTCCGCTTTGGAAACATGAAGGTGGGATGCCACGGACATGGTGCGCCATTGCCACTCCAGCCGGCAATAGCCACCTCATGCAATGGATATTTCTGCTGGGGATTGTATCACATGCTGAGCAACAGTTCAAAATACGGCAATATCCAAACATCAATGACAAGATGGAAAGACTACATGGTGAGCATGGGATTCGGCTACAGGCTTGGTGTTGACCTCCCAGGCGAGGCAAGAGGCATGATACCTAATGCCGACTATTACGACAACGCCTTCAAGAAGCAATGGTCACCGCTCTCCGTCATATCCATCGCCATAGGCCAGGGCGAGGTGACACTCACGCCGCTTCAGATTGCCAATCTTGGAGCAACAATAGCCAACAGAGGCTATTACATCACCCCGCATGTGGTGAAACATGTGGAGGGCGGCAAACTTGCCGACAGTCTTCTCGTCAAGCACAAGACTATGGTCGAACCTAAATACTACGAATATGTGGTAGAGGGCATGAGACGAGCTGTCACAGGAGGTACCTGTAGCAGCGCAAACACACCAATGTATGAGGTGTGCGGCAAGACAGGTACAGCACAGAACCGTGGACGCGACCACTCTGCATTCATGGGATTCGCCCCTCGCAACAACCCAAAGATTGCCATCGCTGTGTATGTCGAGAATGGAGGTTTCGGTGCAACATTCGGAGTGCCTATAGGTGCATTGATGATGGAGCAGTACATCAATGGTGAGCTTTCTGAGAGAAGTGAGGAAAAAGCATTAGCTATGCAGCAAAGACATATAGACTACGGAAATGGAGAAAGATAAAAAAGGCATATTCGCCAGCATCGACTGGATAACAATCTGTCTCTATGTGATACTCATCACATGGGGATGGTTCAGCGTGTGCGGCGCATGCTATGACTTTCAAAACCCTGACTTGTTCAGCTGGGAGACAAACTCCGGCAAACAGATAATATGGGCAGGCACATCTTTCGTGCTTGCTATCACCCTCATGTTTATCGAAAAGAGGTTTTACGACACAGCAGCCTATGTCATCTATGGAGTTTTCATGCTGCTGCTCTTGGTCACAATCGGTATTGCCGGCGACTCCAAAGGTTCTCGCTCGTTCATTGCCATCGGTTCAGCGATGAAGATACAACCTGCTGAATTTGCCAAATTTGCCGTTGCGCTTACAATAGGCAAGTACATGGACAAATATGGCTTCAACATAAAAAAGACGAAGGACATAGGCGCTGTCATTGGATTCATCATCCTTCCTACCATACTTGTCATCGCCCAAAACGAGACAGGTTCAGCATTGGTGTTTCTCTCCCTTTTCCTCGTGCTGTATAGGGAGGGCATGACAGGCTCTTTCCTCTTCTGCGGCTTTGCCTGCGTGGTGTATTTCGTTGTAGGCATGAGACTCAGCGAGGAGTTCATACCTAAAATGCCTGTCTCTATCGGAGAATTCACGGTGCTTCTGCTCACAATGATTTTCACGACGTGCATGGTGTGGGTTTACACGAAAAATAAGCTTGCGCTGAAGATTCTCACCATAGGCAATTTTGGCGTTACAGCACTTGCAATGTTATTCTCCGTATATGTGATACCATTTAACGTATGCTACATCATGCTCACCATGTGCATACTCACAATTCTTTACCTCATAGGATTGTTTGTATATACACAATTATACAAATACGGACTTATAGCTATGTTTGCCTTGCTATCCACTGTGTTTTTCTATATCAGCCATACCATGTTTGAGCATCTCCTTCCGCATCAGCGCATCCGTATAGAAGTGCTCTTAGGAATGAAGGACGACCCAAAGGGCGCAGGCTACAATGTGAACCAGGCAAAGATAGCCATCGGTTCGGGCGGAGTGGCTGGCAAGGGATTCCTCAACGGCACACAGACAAAGCTAAAATATGTGCCTGAGCAGCATACTGACTTCATCTTCTGCACAGTAGGTGAAGAAGAGGGGTTCATTGGATGCACAGGAGTGTTAGTTGTATATCTGCTATTCATCTGGCGTCTCATAGCCGTAGCCGAACGACAGCCTGACACGATGAGCCGAGTCTATGGATATTCGGTCGTGAGCATATTCCTGTTCCACCTCTTCATCAACATCGGCATGGTGCTTGGCCTCACGCCTGTCATCGGCATCCCTCTGCCTTTCTTCTCCTATGGAGGTTCTTCACTTTGGGGCTTCACCATTCTCCTTTTCATTTTGCTAAGAATGGACGCAGAACGAAACCAGAAGAGGCAGTAGTTTGAGAATTAAGAGTTAAGAGTTAGCAAGTCAATTGCAAAATCTTAACTCTTAAGTAGGTGATCAAAATTAGTTTTATAATAGATATACTCTATTTTGATGCAGATTACTATCTTCAGCTGAAGGAGCTATGCGGGCATAGTGACTGAGGATGAAGTAGTAAGGTGCGCAAAAGAGAGTATAGATATTAAGAATACACATACGAGGATGAACATATAAATAATTTTGATTACCTACTTAATTCTTAATTTTAACTGTCACCCCCACATCACTAATTCCATAGAGTGAGTTTTCACGCATCACATGCCACAGCTTGTAAGAATACCTCTTGTCTTTCTCAAGCTTGACGGTATCAACAACCTGCTCATTATATATATAAGGGAAGCCCTTTCCCATAGGTCTGCCATCATCGAGGAAAAGTGTCATACATGCCGTATCTGCGCTCACACAAACTGAGTCGCGCTCCCGCATAATGACAAAAGACACCTTCTCATAGTCAAACACCTCCATAACACGCATGCTGACAGACACTTCGTAGATGCCACTCTCGTCAACAGGCGGTAGCTCGTACGTCAGCGTGTCGTTGTTCTCCCAGATAGCACCTTCTATACTCTTATGCTGTGAGTATAAAAGACAATCTTGGCACGACATACAAGCTGTCGCACCAAGAATTCCTATTACAATATTTTTTACTACCTTTTTCACTTCAAGTAGTTGCTCACGTTACCACTTATTCTGGTCTGCCGCCTTCTCCACCTTGACGAGGAGGGCGGTTCCTGTCATGTCGATTTCTGTTATCTCCCGACTGGTTCGGATTGCCGCCATTAGCGCCGCCTTGTCCCTTGCCATGATGGTGATGCTTTTTGCGGTTAGGATTGCCGTTGGCGTTTGGATTGCCCTGACCGCCATTCTGCTGCTGGCCGCCATCTGCCATATTATCGCGAGCCTCCTGATTGCGCTCCTGGGCATGTTGCCTGTTTTCTTGCTGGCGGTTATCCATAGCATCCTCCTGACGTTCACGAGGTGCTGCCCCACCCTGTCTCTCTGGGCGTTCAGACCTTCCGCGGCGATTCTGTCCGCCACCTTGACGGTCTTGACCCTCCTGACGCTCAGATCTGCCTCCCTTCGACTTCTTATGCTTTTTCTTTGATGAGTCAAAGCGGTTGATGCTCTCCTGATCGAGCAGGTCGAGAGATGTTGCCTCTGGCTCCACGCCACCTTCATCAAGGCTTTCTGGCTTGAATCCATCACGATTCATCTGAATTATCTCGAACGCCCTTCTTGCGCTTATCGTCTTCTCATTCACAAGCAGACGCTTGTCGGTAGAGTATGTTATCTTATGAGCGAGGATGTCAGCCTTGAAGAAGTGGTATTCGTTATCCTGCGTGAAAAGAGTGATTTCTCTTGAAGGCAGACGCTTCAGCGACTCCACATACTGGTCCACCTCAAAGTTCATGCAGCATTTGAGCTTTGCGCACTGACCGGCAAGCTTCTGCGGATTGAGGGAGATGTCCTGGAAACGCGCCGCACTTGTGCTCACGCTTGTAAAGCTTGTCAGCCAAGTGGCGCAGCATAACTCACGTCCGCATGGGCCTATACCTCCGATGCGACCAGCCTCCTGGCGCGCACCAATCTGCTTCATCTCTATCCTCACATGGAAACGCTCGGCAAGCACCTTGATGAGCTGGCGGAAATCCACACGCTCGTCAGCAATGTAATAGAATATCGCCTTGTTGCCATCGCCCTGATACTCGACATCACCAATCTTCATCTTCAGTCCGAGATTCAAGGCTATCTGCCTGCTCTCTATCATCGTCTCATGCTCACGGGATTTAGCCTCCTTGAACTTATCCATATCCACAGGGCGAGCCTTGCGGTATATCTTCTTCAGCTCTGTGCCTGGCTTGAGGTTTGCCTTCTTCACCTGAAGAGGCACAAGACGACCTGTCATGGTCACCGTACCGATGTCATGACCCGGACTCGCCTCGACAGCCACAATCTCTCCCTTCTCAAGAGGCAGATTGTTGACATTGATGAAATACCCCTTTCTTGGCGGCTTGAACTGCACCTCCACAATGTTGCATGCTTCGGCGTTGTCTGGCAGGTCTGCAAGCCAGTCGTATGTATTGAGTTTATCTGCGTGGCGGCTGCATCCCTTTACGCAAACATTGCCGCAGCCATTACCACATTTAAATTCTGTCATTATCTAATTATATGTTTTTTACACGTTACTATATATATTATCGCAGGTGCTTTCGCCATTTCACACATCCTGTTGAGATGCTCCTGGCAACACCTACCTATTTTTTATCAAAACAATCATTTTGAGGGCGAAGTCAAAAAACACGATCTTCGCATTGGTATTCTGCGCTATGTCACGCTGAGCGAGCGAAAGCTCATCCATGATGCCTATGACATTACGCTCATTGATGAACGGAGCGAACTTCACAGCAAACTGCGCCTCCTGCTCATTCATGTAATTCAGCTCGCCTTGACGACCGAAGTTATAGATGAAATTCTCGCGCACCATCCTCTGGCAATATTCAAGAAAAGCCTTTATCCTCTCTCTGCCCATGCCAGCAACCTTCTCGCTCCACAGCTTCATCTCCTTCACTTTGCGCACATAAGCCATACGCATCAGCTCCACAAACAATTCAAAGAAAAACTCGTTTTCCGTGTCACTGGTTATCGTGCGGAAAGCCTGAGCCATATTGCCTGCCGACGAATGAGCGATGCGCTTCGCTGCCATGCCATCCACCGCACAGCGCTCCACAAGGTAATGCTCAATCTCCTCATCTTTCAAGCGTGCAAGCTCTATCATCTGCGTGCGGCTGCGCACAGTCTGCAGCACCATCTGAGGGTCTTCGCTCACAAGGATGAACACCGTCTGCGCCGGCGGCTCCTCAAGCAGCTTGAGAATCTTGTTGGCGCACACCTCATGCATCTTCTCCGGCAGCCATATCACCATCACCTTATATCCGCCAAGACTCGACTTCAGACTCAGCTTTCTCATTATGGCTTCACTCTCGCTCTTGTATATTATGAGCTGCTGATTCTCCGCGCCCACCATATCCTTCCATTCCGACATTCCGAAATACGGACGGGTGTTGATCTGGCTTCTCCACTCCTTGAGGTAATCATCGCAGTACGAGTCCTTCGCGCTGCTTTTCTTATATATCGGAAAGACAAAATGCAAATCAGGGTGCTGCAGTTTCTCAGCAAGCGGACTGTTGTTGAGCAGCATCTTAGCATAAGCCAACGCAAGCGGCAGAGAGCCACAGCCCTCAGGTCCGCACAGCATAATAGCATGCGGCACCCTGCCCTCTTTCAACTCCGCCTCAAGACGCTGCTTGGCTGAGTCCTGCCCTATGACATCAGTAAAATCCATCTCCGCTAACTTTTGTCTTTATCCTTGTCAAGCCTAATACACTCTCTTTGCTATCTCCTTGATGCTGTCAACAGCGCTCACGGTATAGAAATGCAGGCTTGGCACACCATGCTGAATGAGTTCCTTGCATTGCTCCACACCCCATTCTATGCCTACCTGCTTCACCTCCTCGTCAGTCTTGCACTTTGCCACTTCCTTGGCAAGCGCCTCTGGCAAGTCAAGATGGAAGGTCTTAGGAAGCACGGTGAGCTGGCTCATCTTCGCCATTGGCTTGATGCCTGGGATGATAGGTATCGTCACACCTGCCTCACGCGCTCTTTCCACAAACTTGAAATATTTATCATTATCGTAGAAGAGCTGTGTCACAGCATAGTCTGCGCCAAGTTCTTGCTTCTGCTTCAGCACCTGGATGTCAAATTCCATATTTGGCGCCTCCTCATGCTTCTCTGGGTATGCAGCCACACCGTAAGAGAAGGGCGAAGTCAGAGCTTTTATCGGACTTCCGTCAAGGAAACGACCTTCATTAAACATATTCACCTGCTGTATCAGCTCTGTGGCATACGAATAGCCGTCCTTCACAGGCTTGAACTTAGCATCCTCCTTTGCCTTGTCGCCGCGCAGCACAAGCAGGTCATTGATGCCAAGGAACTGCAAGTCAAGAAGCATGTATTCGATGTTTTCCTTTGTCATGCCGCTCACCACCACATGAGGCACTACCTTTATATCATACTTCTGCATTATGGCACTTGCCACAGCCACCGTACCGGGACGGCGGCGCATCGAAAGGCGCAGAAACGAGCCATCAGCCTGTTCCTGATACACGAACTCACTCCTGTGAGTCGTAATGTTTATGTATTTAGGGTCAAACTCCTTTAATGTGTCAATAGTCCTGAAAAGAGCGGCGGTGCCTGTACCCTTCAATGGGGGCAGCACTTCAAAGGAGAAAGCCGTCTTTTCTGTTGTATTTATAAGTTCTGATACTGTCATTTGTCAAATTACATCAATTTCAATGCAAAGATAATGATAAATAATGAAATAATGGGACTTATTTTCTAAAACTTTGGATATCGTCTCTCCAAACTCGCATAATGTCCTCGTATCAATACACTTACATCTAAGTAGGTAATCAAAATTATTTATAAGTTCATCCTCGTAGGTGTGTTCTTAATATCTATACTCTCTTTTGCACACCTTACTACTTCATCTTCAGTCACTATGCCCGCATCTGTCCGTCCTCAACAATAGCACTTGTTTCGGTCGCTTCCTAAATCGTGACATTTAGTCACGCTTCTTTACGGGCGCTACCTTCAGCTGAAGATAGTAATCTGTATCAAAATAGAGTATATCTATTATAAAACTAATTTTGATCACCTACTTATTTCACACCTGACCTTACCCCGCAAAGCTGCGTTGCATTGCCTCGCAACGCTAACTTGCTTTACCTCGCAACGCAACGTGGCCTCCCACGCTAAGGGCTGCCAGCAGCACTTCGCCACTCGCAGCCCTATCTATTTGATGGGCATAAAATGACTTTTGAAAAAACACAATGCCAGCACTACCCAATTATTAGGATGCAGAGAATTTTGTGTGCATGACAGATGCTGCATATTAAATAAAATACTTAATTTTGCATAGCATAAACAGCTTCCCCTATCGGGTTCGCATCAAAACAAAGGCGATAAGCAAAAATGCACCCAGAGGATGAACATATAAAAAATTTGATTACCAACTTATGATGCCACAATTTGAAATAGCTGTACTTGACTCCAATATCCTTTCAGCTATTGGTCTCCAGCAGATATTAGAGGACATAATCCCTCTTGCCGAGATTCGTGTGTTTAACTCTTTTGAAGAGATGTGCAGCTATTCCGAACGATTCGTGCATTATTTTGTGGCGTCAAGAATATTCTTTGAACATACAGATTATTTCAAAGACGAGTCGCGCAAGGCTATCGTTCTTGTGAATGGCGATTTGCAGATTTGCGGAGTCAAGACTCTCAATGTATGTCAGAAGGAGTCGGCTGTGGTGAAGTCTATACTTGCTCTCCATAGCCATCATGGCAAAGGAGCGCACGGCATGCAACAGAGAAGCACCAACAACTCTTTGCTGTCAACGCGTGAAATAGAAGTTGCCATCCTTCTTGCCAAGGGAATGATAAACAAAGAGGTAGCAGACAAACTTAACATCGGCATCACAACAGTTATTACTCATCGCAAAAACATAATGAGCAAGCTCAATGCAAGGTCACTTGCCGACATCATCGTCTATGTCGTGATGAATGGACTGGTGGAGATTGGGGAGTTGTAATCACCCACATGGTGTCCTCCCTCTCGGATAAGTTAGAGGTGTCTCCAAGAGGTCTCAGCATCGGTCACAAAAAAGGCTGCCAACGGCATTACGCCGCTCGCAGCCCTTTTTATGTAATATTCATTCTACTGCCCTTTTTCAATAAGCATGCTGGAGAGGGCATTGACATCTTTAATATTGATATAGCTATCATTATTGATGTCATATCTCTGCTCATATGTCGTATTGCTCTTCATGACATCTATGAGTTTTGTCAAGTCTGCTATATCGACAGCTCCGTCGCCGTTCACATCGCCCTTCACCGCTGTCTGGGTGAAATGCAGAGTGATAGGCCAATCCTCGGCGAGTATTTCATCGTAAAGTTCTACTGAGTCGGATATTGGCCTCAGATAATATACGCCTGGAGTGAGAGTGATCTCATCGTCCATGTTGTAGTTGACAGCCAAGTTGGTTATCTTAATAAAGTTTTTGTCATACACATCGAATAACAAAAACAATAATTCATCGCCAGGCACTCGTGATGTAGAGGCGATGAGCTTGCCCTCTTCATCTACTTCGATGCGATAGAGTGGTCTTTCTGCAACATCTTCATAATCTATCCATTGCTGATTAGTGAAGTTCAGCTTCACTTCCTTGCCAAATTCTATTGTGCCTGCAATGGTAACTTTCGCATCGCAATCCTCTCTCTGACAGCAGCCCTCTTCGTCCATGTCGTGACCAAGAGCTGGGATATAATAGTCATCAAAATGATCCCAGAGGCTTTCGCCCTCAGTGTTGGTGAATAAGTCATAGCAAACCACGCATCTGTAGTGAGGCTTGAATCCGTACGTTACGCAGGTTGGAGGGGTTTCTTCATATACCATTTCGTGCTCGCAAACCGCACCGCAGCCATCGCACTGGCCTCTGTCCCAAATATGGTAATGCACGCCGCATTTCACACAAGTGTTTACCTCGTTCATATCATGATCACACATTTCTCCACAGACGCTGCACTCGCCGTTCTCCCATGTGTGCTGCTCCTCATGGCCGCAGAATGTGCATCGATGCAAGTCTTGACCTTGGCCCTCATACTCTGTGTGCTGGCACGCCAAGCCGCAGGTGACGCATTTGCCTTCCATATTATAGCCTGGGTGTACGCATTCCTGATTGCAGACGGTACACTTGCTGTCTTCGCCCCAAGTGTGATACTCCGTTTGCCTGCAGTTAGGGCATTGATGCGTGTCCTGACCGAGGCTCGACCATGTGCTGTGCTGGCACGTCAAGCCGCAGATGACGCATTTGCCTCCCATATAGCCGATGTGGGTGCAGACATGACCGCAGACACGGCACTTGCCGTCCTCGCCCCACGAGTGATTGTCAATAAAGCTGCAGGTTGAACACTGATGCGTGTCCTGACCGAGGGATGAGTTGTTAGGGTGCTGGCACGCCTCGCCGCAGACTACGCAGTGGCCATCTTTATATCCTTGGAGATGCTGGCAATAGCCGCAGACGGTACACACGCCCTTTTCATCGAAGGAGTGAAGTGTGCGGGTAAAAAATTCACATCCCGGGTAGAGGCATTGGTGATAACGCTGATCATAATCCCATTTGTGTTCGGTGTGCCCCGGCCAGTAACCACAAACGGTGCAACGACCATTCTCCATTGTATGCGGTTCCTTTTCTCCATGCTCTGCGCAACCATAGTCACAATAATGCTGACCATTGTCGCTGCTAAGCAGCCATTTATGTTTGCCTGGTATTATATCTGTAAGATTGTCAAGGTACGTCAACCAGCATTCTGAACACTCGTATCGAGAGTAGCCACCTACCACACAGTTTCCACTCGATACATAATACAATTTCCATTCATGCTTACCGCCTCTGCTGCACTCACCGTCCAGATCTACCTCCTCTGTAATTTGCTTTGGGCAATAATAGCAATGGCTAACCGCCAGATGCTTGTCGGTGTTCTGGCATGCGAGAAATGTAGCTTCTAGGTCAAAACCGAAATAGTGTTTGCATGTATATCCGCAGACAGCACATGGAGCATCAGCCTCAGAAAAGGCATGTGGCAAATATGAATTGCACACAGAGCAAAGATGTTGGTAAGCGTTAGAGCTGTTTTTATCCCACTGATGCTGATGCTTAGTCACCTCATAGGCTATCCACTGTGCATTTGGCAGCGGATTGGTGGCATTGACGCCATAGCAATCTCCAGCCTCAGTCATCATCAGCAACTGGCCTTCAGCGTCCTTCACGGTGAAGTAGGTCACTTGGCTTTCTGCTCGTCTTGGCTTTGCCAGAATGGTGCCGCCACCAACATTGCCATAGCCAAAGTCGTCATTGACATCGTTGATGTTGGTCAGCGTGCAGTTGAGACGGATGCCATCCTCGCCAGCGGTGAAGAAGTAAGGCTGCATCGGCCAAAAACCGGAAAGCTGCTTTATATTGAACGGTGATTTGCATGTGACAGTAGAGCCCGAATATTCAATACTCTTTTGTTGATACTCTCGGTTTTGCAGCACATACATATTGCCTGCCACCAGCTCGGTGGCTGGTGTGGAGCTGATTTCGTACAAATCTGCTGCGTGTGCCTTCAGGGCGAAGTTCATCATTGCCAGCACACATATTATAATATACTTCATGAGAATTAAGAATTAAGAATTGGGAATTAAGATTTTGCAAATAGAAGTTAACTTCCGATTTTTAACTTTATCTGACATAAACCTTCTTGCCGTTCACGATGCCGAATCCCTTCACAGCCTTCACCTTGCGGCCCATCAGGTCGTAGCTGCCCTCTGCTGCAGGGGCTTTGACAGGAATCTGCTCTACAGAAGTAGTGCCATCCTCATCTACGAAGACTAAGGTGAGGCCCTTGGCTGCTGAAGGATCGTCAATCTGAATGTATGGCTTCCATGCAGGGATGGTCATGCCCTCCCAGTTCCAGAAACCAAGCAAGCCAGTGTCGCTGAGCGAGAACACGTACATGTTAGGCTCTGGGTTGGAGATGATAGTTGGTGACGAATGAACAATTTTTTCGTCATTCATCTCAAGGCCATATGGATCGTATGTAAGCGTGCATTCGCTTGCTGTCTTGCTGCGAATAATGACAGAGGTCTTTCCCACAATTTGGTCAGGGCTTCGTTTCACCAATTTCACTTTGCCATCCTCAACTTCCCATATTTGGTACACCTCCACACCTTCGTTCACGGTGTAAGGGAAGTCAGTCGAGACAGAAGTGTAGTAGTAGCTGCCCACCTTGGCAAGTGGGAGAGTCACGCTCTGCTTTTCCTCGATGTTGTAGTACTCACCAAACATACGGCAGAATGCCATACTTTCGTCCAGCTTATTACAGATTTGGCATTCTTTATGGTAATAATGGTCATCACGACTCCAAACGTAGTAGTTTGCTCGCCATGTGTGTTGTGGGAGCATAGCGATATCCGCTACCTCATTGGTGCTTTTGTATTCTACGTTCTCCACGATAGCCGTGGCGGTGTAGGTGGTGGTACCCATTGCGGCACATGTGGCTGGCTGGGTCAGTTCGCCGTCGTCGATGCCATTGTTCTGTGTCACTTTCGCAGAAGCTGTGTGGCCTGTGGTCTTGTCGGTGCAGGTAGTGCGGGTGCAGGTGCGGGTGCAAGTAGCAGAGTGTTCCTCATCGTCCCACTTCCATGACCATACGCCTTCGCCGTAGCTGTGGCCGAGAGCCTTGTCCTTGTCTTCTGTGCTGGTGAAGAAATCTTTAGTGCTCTTGGCTGTACAGCGTGAGCACTTGTACCAATAAGTGGCAGCAGACAGACAGGTGGCATCGTCCTTGTGGTAAGCCTCGTCTGTTGACATGACGCTGTAGTCGTGCTGGAGAGCAGCTACCGTAAAGGTGCTGTTTGTACTCTTCTCGCCACATACAGAACAGCTGTAGTAGTATGTGCCTGCCTTGGTACACGTAACTGGATCTTTGGCATAGGCAACATCAGTATTCTGCTGATTGAAGTTGTGCGATATGCAGACGATGGACTTGAACTCATTCCAGCCAGCAGCAGCTCTGTAGGCAGCCACGGCTGAAGACGGAACTTCCAGCTTCATGCTTTTTACAGGGGTGTTGACAAAGTTTGCGCCACCAACTATGCCGAATATCATATTATAAGTCTGTGGCGTTGTCCTTTCGTTGCGGATGGTAGAGAACTTTGTATAGGAAAAAGCCTTTGCCCCAATGCTGGTGACAGATGCAGGGATGGTGAGAGTGCCTGTAAAAGCAGTACAATAACCAAACGCCGATTCGCCAATGCTGGTAAGAGAATTATGGAACGTGACGCTTGTTAGCTTAGAGCAATAATAGAAAGCATAATTAGGAATGCTTTTTAGGGTGTTAGGTATTGTGAGTGCGCCAGTTAAGTTTTGGCAATTTCTGAACGTTTTGGCTCCAATGCTGGAGAGTGTATTGGAGAGCGTAAGCTTACCGTTGAAACCAGAACATTCATTGAAAGCACTCTCTCCAATGCTGGTGACAGAATTAGGAATAGTAAGGTCGCCAGTTAAGTTAGAGCAATAATAGAAGGCATAATTGCCAATGCTTTTAAGGCTGCTTCCCAACGTGAGCGTGCCATTGAGACCTGTACATCTCTCGAAAGCCTTTGTCCCAATGCTGGTGACAGAATTAGGGATTACAAGACTGCCAGTAAGGTCGGTAAGATTTACGAAAACTTTATCGTTGAACCTGGTGATAGGACCGTCGAAGTTCATATATCCCTGTCCGTCCACGTAGTTGTTGCTAAGAAGGGTTGCACCAAAGTCAGGAGTCATACTAGGTGTTATAGCATTTCCGCTCTTTGTCTTGTAGAAGAATGTCCAGTCCTTCAGGTCATAACTACATACTGAGCACTTGCCGTTGACGTTCTGGTGATGCTCGTCGTCAACAAGCTGGAGACCACAACTGCAGAACGCATCGTGCTCAGTGGCTGTAGTTGTGTAAGACGAATAAGCATGGGTGTGGGTGGTGTAGGTGATGTAGTGCGGCGATTTGCAGCCACCGTTGGCGTTGCCATATTTGTCAGCCTTTATTTCGTCCTCTGTTGTCTTCTCCTCTGACGTGGCATATTTCCAGTGGCGGGTGTAGATGACATTAGTGGCAAGGGTATCATCTGCAGTACTAATAGAGGTCAGCGGTGTGCCACCATCTTCGGTATTGCCATCAGTGGTGTAGAAGAGCACGATGTCGGGGTTGCCAGTACGACCACGGTTCAAGTCGCAGTCGAGGCGAGCATCTTTTGCTGTGTAGTTTTCGCAACGGTAATACTTCTTGCCTTTATAGGTGACATTGGCATTAGTGATGTTGTCAATGGCATGAGCATCAAATTGAGGGGTAGTGCTGCTCTCCACAATGAGCAAGTCGGTGATAGCTTTCGACACATCCGTAGTGGTCTTGTAGCCAATATACACATAGTAGCCGCCGCCACCAGCATTGAGGTCACGTTCTACCACTTTGAAGCCATCGTTAGTGAGCTTGTTTTTTGCAGTTGACCCATCTTTTTCATCCACGCTGACTTTAATCTCACTAATGTACTGAGCCCACGCTCCTTGCGGCACGAGCATAGCAATGAGGAGCAGCAGCGTGCTCGCCCATGACATAGCGTTCAGGCAGAACGCCGTTCGTTTGAATTGCTGTAGTTTTTTCATATTGTTTTTATTTTATTTTGTTTATGCGCACGTAATACGGGTACAAAGTTAGTATAAAGTTACGAAATGGCGTGTTTCATACGTCACAAAGATGCGTCAGGAAACAAAAGTAGCGTTGTCACGAATTTTATTTCGTGACAACGCTACAAGGCAACACGCTGAATATGAATACGGTAGTAAAACACATACTCTATAACATGTAATGTCCATACCACACCGAATGTGCGGCATAACAAAGGATAGCAGCGCAAGATCTATTCACTTAGCGTGAATGAATTTATGCACACGGCATGAATGACAGCATTCAATTAGCGAGACATTTTTGTCATATAAGAACATTGTATTTGATTGCTATGTGGTAAGGAATATGACCTATAAAGTGTAAACAAAAACATAAATCTGAGACCATCCGCATGCTATCCGTGGTTTTGCGACCAACTCGTCACTCGTCACAATCAGCCTGTAAACGACTGAAATTAAAGCCTTTAACACCGTGACGAGTCATTCGCGACTCGTCACACACTCGTCACACTCGTACGGATGTGATTTACAGAAAGTTAAAGGGTGTTTGTGACGAGTGATGAGTGTTTTTAAAAAGACCCACCTACTCAGCCATTTTAAAATCTTAACTCTCAACCATCTTTTTCATCCACACCAAAGGTGTCACACCCTCCTGTGCCTTGAAAGCATGTGAGAGACTGCTCTTGTTGGCATATCCGCATTCGGAGGCAACGGCATCGAGTGAATATTCAGGATGCTCGAGCATGATGCGTTTTGCTTCTTCGATGCGTAGGTAAGGCAGCCATTTGCGGTAATTGCTAACGATGGTGTTCTGCTCGAGATAGAAGTTGAGGGCGGTGACAGAGATGTCCATCTCATTGAGGGCAGAGCTGATGGTGACGTTAGGGTTGGTGTAGTGACGCTGACTCACCCACTGCTCTATGCGCTGCTGAGCAGTTGCGAAGCTGTCCTGCTGCATCTCCTGTTCGCTGCGCGACTCTTCTTCCTTCATCACCGCCTCTGTTATCTCGTCAGACACCTCGATGAGCTCCGTCATGTTGCTGCCATAAAGCAGAAACTCAACGATGAACCATATAAGCATGCCAAACACCACGAGCCCGAAGATGGAGTTAAGCAGGAACGATGTTGACATGCCCACCCAAGGAGTGGCAAGAGAGGTGATGATAACCCAGTGCATGGAACTTGCTGTATAGCGCAAAGCCTGATGCCGCTCTTCCAGTTCATCGTCGTTAAGGCGTGTGCTCACAACCTTCATGTCATGAAGAAGCGTGCGTGACAGCTCAACGACACCAAGGAAATAACATACGGCGACAATGAATGTGGCAGTCTTCCAAGGCGCTTCATCGTTGACAAGCGTATCGGTGAAGTAGCCAACAGCGAAGATGACGTAGCAGATGATGACAAAGATGGCATAGCGCAAGTATCTGCCTTTCATATTGTTGCCAGCACGCAGGAGGTTGAGCTCGCCTGCATTATAGAGAGGGGTGATGATGACATAGAAGGCAAGGTTTATTGTCCAGCACAAAGTATTGCTCTCCTCACGAAAATGCCCAAAGAACTGTATGAGGTTGTGAATGCCAAGAAGCATGGTGGCAGCAGAGACAAGCCAACGTGAGCGTTCATAGACTGCCGACCGCCCCCCGCCCCTGTTGACAAGGGCAATGATAAATGCTATGACAATCATGGATGCTGCTCCCATGAAACGTACTCCTGATATGAGTTCAAGTTCTAAAATCATTGTTTAGATGCTCAACTTTTATGTATCGATTTAACGTGTTAACTTCTCTTGGGACACAAAAGTAATAAAACAAAAACGATTATGCAAAAAAAATACTTTTTCTTTGACAAAAAAAAGCGGTGCAAGCAATGTGCCTGCACCGCTTTCTTTATGCGGTTATCAGTCGAAGAATCCTGGCTGCTTGTACTCGATGCCAAGTTCGCGGTCAACAGTTGCGATGACACCCTGAATCTGTCCCATAGCGAACATACGGCCAAGGAGCGTGTAACCTGAGTTATGACCGTGGTTGCTCTCATCGAACACGCCACCAGGCTCGTCGGTGAATGTCATGCCGTGGTCAACACGCATTGGAAGGCGACGGCCGCTGTTGCACTTGCCATCCTTCTCTGCCTGCTCGAAGATGCGGCAGAGCTCGATGAGGTCGCCACGACCACCGAGGTGAGAAGCCTCTGTGAAGTTGCCGTTAGGGAAGATGTGGCAAGAGCGGAGGTGAACGAAGTGTGTGCGGTCAGCAAACTGCTTTGCCATAGCCACGCAGTCATTGTGCTCGCCTGCAGAGAATGAGCCAGCACAGAATGTGAGTCCGTTGTGCTTGTTTGGCACAGCGTCGAGCATCCACTGGATGTCCTCAAGGCTGCCGATGATGCGTGGAAGACCGAATACAGGATATGGAGGATCATCAGGGTGAACACACATATTGATGTCGTACTCGTCGCAGATTGGCATGATAGCCTCAAGCCAGTATTTCATGTTCTCCTGAAGCTGCTTCTTGTCGATGCCCTCATAGAGCTTGAGAAGGTCGTGGAACTTCTGGATAGGTGCAGAGTCGCCCTCGCTGAAGTTGCCTGACACGAAGCCCTGAGTCTTGATGATGATGTTCTCAACCATAGAGTGGTCGAACTCAGGAGTTGCAGTCTCCTTGATTTTGTCTGCCTCAGCAACGAGGTCGCGTCCCCACTTATGAACCTTAGAGAACTCTGCCCAGTCCTCACGAGCGCCTTCACGCTTGAGGATGTAGATGTCGAAATAAGCAAACACGCCCCAATCCATATAGAGGTTGTTAGCCCCGTTAGGGTTGTCGTGAGAGAGGTCGGTGCGAGCCCAGTCGAGCACAGGCATGAAGTTGTAGCAGATGCACTTGATGCCTTCCTCGCCGAGGTTGCGGAGGCTCTGCTTGTAAACCTCAATCTGGTGTTCGCGGTCAGGACCGCCATACTTGAGAGTCTCTACTACAGGGAGTGATTCTACCACGCTCCACTTCATGCCGTAAGACTCAATATATTCCTTGAGCTCATGAATCTTCTCACGAGTCCATACTTCGCCGAGTGGCACATCGTGCAATGCTGTCACGATGCCCTCAACGCCTATCTGTTTCAACTGTGCAAGAGTAATCTTATCCTTCTTGCCAAACCAACGCCATGTTCTTTCCATATAAGACCCACCCCGGCCCTCCCTGTGAGGGAGGGAGAGCCATGCGGGGTGATTGTTTTTAGAGTGTTATATACTTTTGTTTATTAATTCTTTAATTTGTGTTATGACATTTTCTGTGTCAAACAGGATTTGCTCGTTTGTGAAACGTATGACCTTATAGCCTATGCTTTCGATGTGTTCAGTTCTTTTCTCATCATATTGCATTTGAATGTATTGAGAGTGGTATCCTCCGTCAACCTCGATGACGATTTTCTTGTCGGTTGAGACGAAGTCGCCAATGTAGTTCCCTATAATATGCTGCCTCAAGAATTTTGTGCCTAAAGTTCTGTCGCGCAAATAGTTCCACAAAGCACTTTCTGCATCGGTTTGGTTCTTGCGGTTTTCTCTTGCAAACTCTCTCAGCAAACCATAATTCTCCCAGCAAGCTGTCTTGTAAGACCCACCCCGGCCCTCCCTGTGAGGGAGGGAGTGGGAAGTTACTCCGCTATCGGAATTGTCAATAGGTTGGGAATTATGTTTCATTTGCTTTAATTTACTGTATTGCGAATTTCATCGAACAAACATACCGCATGGCACCCCGGCCCTCCCTGTGAGGGAGGGAGTGGGAAGTTACTCCGCTATCGGAATT